>JAVEDA010000457.1 GCA_030841195.1 Actinomycetota bacterium
CGGGGTGGGTCGAGGCCAGCACGTCGGCTGCGACGTCACTCAGCTTGCGGTTGGCGTTCTGCGACCGGGCAGCGAGCAGCGCGAACGCCTCGTCGCCGCTGAGCCCGGTGACGGCGCGCACCGCGCCCTTGGCCTGGTCGATGACGGACCGGGACGCCATCGCCCGCCGCAGCCCGGTCAGCTCGTCACTGATCCGGGCCACGGTGCGGCGCAGGGCGTCGACCTCGACGAGCAGCCCGGCGCCGGCCGCCGGGGCGGGTTCGACGAGCCGCTCGGATCGGGGGCCGGGCGGTGGATCGACAGGCGGGAGGGAAGCAGGCGGCACGGGACCCGGTCTCGTTCTCGTGTCGGTGCTGGTGGCCATTCTCCGGACCGGGTCAGCGCTCGTCGTAGGAGATTACCGGTCCCGCGCGGCTAGCGGACCTCGCCCCGCCAACTGCCGCTCTCGGTGCCGCGAGCCTCGATGAAGTCCTTGAACCGCTCCAGGTCGCCCTTGACCCGGTGCTTGACCACACCGAGCTTGTCGCCGGCGGTCTCGACCATGCCCTCGGGCTCGAAGTCCATCTGGACCATGACCTTGGTCGTGTCGTCGGAGAGCCGGTGGAAGGTGACGACCCCGGCCTGTTTGGGCTCGTCCACCGAGGTCCAGGCCACCCGCTCGTCCGGCTGCTGCTCCGTGATGATCGCGTCGAACTCTCGCTCGACGCCGGCGACCTTGGTGACCCAGTGGGTCATCGTGTCGCTCGTCTGCTCGATCCGCTCGACTCCCGCCATGAACTGCGGAAAGGACTCGAACTGGGTCCATTGGTTGTATGCGGTGGTGACCGGGACGGCCACCTCGATCGACTCCTCGACTGTGCTCATGGGCACCCGATTGCCCCCGACTCCGCCCCGAAACCCCGCACTCCGAAAACGCGCAACCCGACATCGAGTGGCGCAATCTTGTGGCCGACACGCCGGCTGGACCACGAGGTTCCGCCACTCGAGGGGCTTGGGCCGGCTGTCCACCGGTCCAGCCGGGCCACCGGTCGTCCACAGGATGCCATCGCGGGCAGTGAATGGGCGCCGCGCGGCGGCACCGTCGATGCCGTGAGCAATGCGCCGTCGTTCGCGCCGCCGGCAGCCATGCGCACCCGCGACCTGCCCGCGCACGGTGTCCCGCTATGGCGGCTACGAGGACCGGAGTGGGAACGGGTTAGCCACGGGCTGCACGCACCAGCGGTCTTCGAACGGTCGGTCCCGGAGCTGGCGCGGCTGACCGCCCCTGTGCTGCCCCGGGACAGCGGCTTCGGACACCTGACATCGGCCCACCTGCGCGGTTGGTGGCTGCCTAACGAGCTCGGTGACCACGTGCTGCTGGCGACGACCCGCAGCGGCCTGCACGTGCAACGGCAGGGTCTGTACATCCGACGGTCGCGCTACGCCGAGGCGGAGACTCTCGACGGCATTCCGCTCATTGCCGCTGCCCAGACGCTGGTCGAGCTGGCCCGGGACCTGACGCTGGTCGACCTCGTGCCGATGGTCGACTGCGCGCTCGCCGCCGGGACGTCGCGGGACGAGATCCTGGCGGCGATCCGGCCTCGGGCACGCGGTGCGCAGACCCTGCGGCGGGCCGTCGGGCTGGCGGACCGGCGCAGTGAGTCCTGGTGGGAGTCGGTGCTCCGGCTGATGCACGTCGTGGCGGGCATGGGGCCAGTGGAGTGCCAGGTCGACGTTGCCGGCCGGAACGGAGTCGTCGCCCGGGCCGACCTCCACCTGGTCGGCACGGATCGCTACCCGGAGTGCGACGGCGGGGAGCACCGCACTCGCGCGCGACACCTAGCCGATCTCAGACGGGACAAGGCGATGCACCGAACGGGCGCTGAGCGCTATGGCTACACCACGAGCGAGATTGCGCAGCAGCCGCACGTGGTGATCGACGACGCGGAGACCGCTCGTGGTTACTCGCACGACCCGAGGCGCGTCGCCCGTTGGTGGACTGTGGCGCGCGGGTCCAGCCTCACGGCGTACGGGCGCACCCGGCTCGCGCGTCGCCTCCGGCGCTATCGCCTGGCTGCCGAGCGATAACCCGTCGTCGAGTGGCGCGACCTCGTGGCCGACGCGCCGGCAGGACCACCAGGTTCCGCCACTCGACGGGGGAAGGTCAGGGGGTGACGGGAGGGTCGGCGGGGAGGTGGCGGCGGGACTGGACGATCCGGAACCGGCTGGCCACGTAGGCGGCGTCGGTCAGGGCCGAGTTCGCGGCCGGGTTCGCGCCGGTCGCGTGGAAGTCGCTGAAGGCCGCGGACTGGTTGACGTACACGGTCTCGGTGAGGTTCTCCGACAGCGCGACGCCCGCGTCCAGGGCCGCCTCCTCGGTCGCGTCGAGCACCTTGTCGTCGGTCGAGTAGACGGCCGCGGTGATGGCCCCGTGGTCGCGCACCGACTCGCGCAGCAGGTCGATCGACTCGGCCGTGCTGCCGGTGGTGACGAGGAACGAGACCGGACCGAAGCACTCCTGCAAATAGGTGTCACGGTTGGCCGCATCCACCTTGACCACGGTCGGGGTCCGGACCACGGCGTCGGGGAAGTCCGGATGGGTCACCGCCCGGGACGCGAGCACGACATCGCCGTACGACGGCGCCTTCTCCAGCCGCTCGAGCACACCGGGGTTGACCACGGCACCGAGCAGGGCGGTCGCGCGCGCGTCGTCGCCGAGCAGTCCGTCGACGGCGGCGGCGAGGTCGGCCGCCAGCTCGTCGACCGACTTGTGCGCACCGTCGGCCGTGATGCCGTCACGGGGGACCAGCAGGTTCTGCGGGGTCGTGCACATCTGGCCGGTGTAGAGCGACAGCGAGAACGCGAGGTTCGCGAGCATCCCGCGGTAGTCGTCGGTCGAGTCGATGACGACGGGGTTGACCCCCGCCTTCTCGGTGAACACCGAGGCCTGGTGGGCGTTCTGCTCCAGCCAGGTGCCGAAGCCGGTCGAGCCGGTGTAGTCGATGACCTTCACCTCGGGGCGCAGCGCCAGCACCTTCGCCAGCCCCTCGCCGGGCTGCTCCGCCGCGAGCTGCACCAGGTCCGGCGAGAAGCCGGCGTCGGCGAGCACGTCCCGGGCGATCGCGACGGTGATGGCCAGCGGCAGCACAGCACCGGGGTGCGGCTTCACGACCACCGCGTTGCCGGTGACCAGGCTGGCGAACAGCCCCGGGTAGGAGTTCCAGGTCGGGAAGGTGTTGCAGCCGATCACCAGCGCGACGCCGCGTGGGACCACGGTGAACGTCTTGGTCATCCGCTGCGGTGGCCGCTTCCCCTGCGGCTTCTCCCAGGTGGCCTGCGGCGCGTGCCGCGTCATCTCGGCGTAGGAGTAGGCGATCGCCTCGAGCGCGCGGTCCTGCGCGTGCGGCCCGCCGGCCTGGAACGCCATCGCGTAGGCCTGGCCGGACGTGTGCATCACGGCCTGCGCCATCTCGTGGCTGCGCGCGTTGATCCGGTGCAGGATCTCGAGGCCGAGCTCGGCCCGGACGTCAGGTCCGGCCGATCGCCAGGTCGGGATCGCCGCCGTCGCGGCGGCGAGCATCGTGTCGACGTCGGCGTGCGGATAGGTCACACCGAGGGCGATGCCGTACGGCGAGCGCTCGCCGGCCACCTCCCCGTCGGTGCCGGACTGGCGCAGCGGGAACGGCTTGCCGAGGTAGTCGTCGAAGGCGGCCTTGCCATCGGCGGGGGACTGGCTGCCGGGGGCGTCCTCGCCGCCGTACGCCTTGAGGTTCTCGGGGTAGGCCGACCAGTAGCTGCGCTCCCGGATCGCGGTGAGCGCGCGCTGCAGGGTCTCGCGGTGGTGGCTCTGCGTCGCCGTCGTCATGGTCCGTAACCTAACCCGCATGCACGATCTGCTCCCAGCCGGCGACGACCTCGTGCTGCTCGACGGCGGGCTGGCCACCGAGCTGGAACGGCGCGGTCACGACCTCTCCGACGACCTGTGGTCGGCCCGCCTGCTGCTCGACCGGCCGGACGAGATCGTGGCCACCCACCGGTCCTACTTCGCGGCCGGCGCCCGGGTCGCCACCACGTCGAGCTACCAGGCGAGCTTCGAGGGCTTCGCCCGGCGCGGCTGCAGTCAGGACGAGGCGGCGGCCCTGATGCGCCGCAGCGTCCGGCTGGCCCGGGACGCCGCCGAGGCCGCGCAGGCGGACGACGGCGTACGCCGGTGGGTGGCCGCCTCGGTCGGGCCCTACGGCGCGGTGCTGGCCGACGGCTCGGAGTACTCCGGCGACTACGGCCTGTCCGACGCGGCCCTGCGGGACTTCCACGGGCCGCGGACCGAGGTGCTGGCGACGGCCGGCGCGGACCTGCTCGCGATCGAGACCATCCCATCCGAGCAGGAGGCGACCGTGCTCCTCCACGTGCTCGACGAGATGCCCGAGGGCACCGCCGGCTGGCTGTCGGTCACCTGCGCGGACGCGACCACGAGCCGGCGCGGAGACGGCATCGACCGGGTCTTCGGGCTCGCCCGCGGGCACGACCGGGTCGTCGCCGTGGGCGTGAACTGCACGGCGCCCGAGCACGTCGAGGAGCTCGTGCGGCGGGCCGTCGCGGCCAGCGGCAAGCCCGCGGTCGCCTACCCGAACAGCGGCGAGAGCTGGGACGGCGTCACCCGCACCTGGGGCGGCGACGGTGCCGGCGTGGACCCGACCGCGGCGGCCAGATGGGTGGCTGCCGGTGCGAGGTACGTCGGTGGCTGCTGCCGCGTCGGCGCCACCGACATCGCCCGGTTGGCCGCAACGCTGCCGGTCAGCGGCCGAAGGCCCGGCTGAGCCGAGTGGCGAGACGGTCGTCCAGCCGCCGGTCGAGCAGGTGGGCTCCGGCGGCCAGCCCGAGGAACAGGACGGCCACCACCGCGGAGTTGACCAGCACCGTCGGGTAGCCGTGCTGCCCGACGTCGAGGAACGGGTAGGGGTAGTAGTCGCCGACGAGCGGCCCGCGGACCAGGGCGAAGACCAGCCAGGCCACCGGGAAGATCGCCGCCAACCAGACGATGTGCCACGACGTACGGCCGCGTGGCCCGAAGACCAGCCAGCCGATCACGCACATCAGCGGCGACGCTGTGTGCAGCAGGAAGTCGGCCCACTTGGCCAGCCCCTGCAGGTCGTGCAGGTCGGCCAGCGCCACGTGGAACACGACGAACGTCACCGTGATGCAGATGAGGCCGTCCAGCCGCAGCACCCAGAACCACTTTGGCCGGCGGGCGCTGCCCGCCGCCAGCAGGGCGCAGGTGACGAGAACGATGATGTTCGACTGGATCGTGAAGAAGCAGAACATGTTCACTATCCGGCCGGCCCGGCTGTCGAAGAAGCCGCTGTCCAACCGGGCGGTCGCCACCAGCTGGACGATGAGCCCGATCGCGACCACGACCGCGGTGCCTGCGAACCACAGCCGACCGAGCAGGGGCTTGACCACGACGCGAGCGTAGGTCAGCGAGCCTCGTGGACCCTCACGACCCGGTGATCCGGGACCGGGGTGCGGCAGGTCTCGCGGAGGAAGAGGGCGACGCCGACCACGATGATGACGTCGCCGACGCTGAAGACACTGTGCACCGGCAGCCAGGGCGGGGTGGCGAAGACGTCACCGAGGAAGCCGAGCCGAGGGTGCGGCACGACGGCGCTGTTGGCGAAGTGCCCCGGGGACGGGTGCCAGCCGGAGGCCCTGAGTGCCGCTGCGGAGGCCGGCATCACTCCGCCGTTCGCGGCGATCGCCGTCAGGTTCAGCAGGCCGCCTGCTCCGACGACGAGGGTGCCCGCGGACCGGTGGTTCAGCAGGACGAACAGGCCGGCCAGGACGTAGGAGCCGAGGTGGGCGGCCTCGCTCAGCCCGTGGCTGTCGGGCAGCACCGAGATGACCAGGACCTGGTCGGCCAGGGCGAGCCACACCAGCCAGGTGTGCCGCCAGCGCAGCCTGCCGAGCCGCCGCAGGTCGCTGCCGGGGAGCACGGCGTGCACGAGCACCAGCACCAGGCAGGACCAGAGGATGATCACCGGTCGGCGACCTGGTGCGCCGGCCGCGGCCGGGAGTCGGGGAGCTC
Organism: Actinomycetota bacterium; assembly: GCA_030841195.1. GTDB lineage: Bacteria > Actinomycetota > Actinomycetes > JACCUZ01 > JACCUZ01 > JAVEDA01. The sequence continues at coordinate 6,062 of JAVEDA010000457.1, forward strand.
GACGACCCGCCCGGCCCACTCGCGCGGACGGTTGCACCAGGCGAAGAGCTCGGCCGCCGGTGAGGGCGGCAACAGGAGGAAGCCCTGCAGCAGGTCGCAGCCGCTGTCCGTCATGAGCCGCGCCGTCGTCTCGTCCTCGATGCCCTCGGCCACGACCTGCAGGCCGAGGCTGTGACCGAGGTCGGCCGCCGCCTTGACGATGGCCAGGTCCCGCTCGCTCCGGCTCGCGTTCATGACGAAGGTCTTGTCGATCTTCACCTCGGTGGCCGCGAGGTCACGCAGGTAAGCAAGGGACGAGTAACCGGTGCCGAAGTCGTCGATCGACACCGCGACTCCCAGCTCCCGGATCCGGCGCAGCACGTCCCCGGCCCGCTCGGGGTCGGACATGATCGAGTTCTCGGTCACCTCGACGGTGAGGACCGCGCCGGTCAGGTTCTCGGACTCGAGCATGGCCGCGAGCTGGTCCGGCAGGTGCGCGTCGGCGAGGTGTCGTGGCGACATGTTGACGGCGAGGTTGACGTCCAGGCCCTGCGCCCGCCAGCGTCCGGCCTGTTGCAGCGCCTCGCGCAGGATCCGCATCGTCATCGGGACGATCAGCCCGGAGTTCTCGGCGGCGGCGAGGAACTCGTCCGGGTAGATCAGCCCGCGGACCGGGTGCTGCCAGCGGACGAGCACCTCGACGCCGGCCAGGACACCGTCCGAGGCCTGGCACTTCGGCTGGTAGTGCAGCACCAGCTCGGTGTCCATGCCGGCCCGGAGCTCCTCCATCAGCGCCAGGCGCTCGACGGTGTTCTGGTCGTGGGTCGGGTCGTAGATCCTGGTCACGCCGCGGTCCTGCTTGGCGACGTACATGGCGATGTCGGCCCGCTGGACGAGCTGCTCGATCCCGTCGGCGTGCTCGGGGAGCAGCGCGATGCCGATGCTCGCGCCGACGTGCAGCGAGATCTGCTCGAGGTCGAACGGGGTGGCGAGTGCCTCGATCAGCCGCCGGGACAGCTCCTGGGCGACCGCAGTGTCGGTGAGGCCGGGGCAGAGAACCGCGAACTCGTCACCGCCGAGGCGGGCGACCGTGTCGCCCTCGCGGACCACCGACCCGAGCCGCGCGGAGACCAGCCGGAGCAGCTCGTCGCCTACGTGGTGCCCGAGGGTGTCGTTGATCTCCTTGAAGTGGTCGAGGTCCAACAGCAGCAGGGCGATCTGTTCCCCGTCTCGGGCCAGGTCGGCGTGCCGGCGGCCGCGCAGCATCAGCAGGCTGCGGTTGGGCAGACCGGTCAGGGAGTCGTGCATCGCCTGGACGTTGCTCGCGGCGGCCGCGCGGGCAGCCTGCCGCACCGCGACGATGGGCAGCAGGCACAGCGGGGCGGTGATCGGGGAGAACTGAAGCGAGAGCACCACGACTGGCGCGACGCACAGGAGCATCGTGGTCATCGAGATCTCGTCGCGCAGGTGGCCGACGACCGAGGGCAGCAGCCGCTCCTCGTTCGCAAGCGCGAGCACGACGGACACGAGGATCACGTTCACCAGGAAGTAGACGGCGGCCGCGAGCAGGGACGGGAGCAGCTGGTCGGTCGTGAACCGCTCGGAGTAGCCGCCGAACGGCTGGTCGGTGAGGGCGGCGTAGACGATCCGGGCGCAGGTCATCGCCAGCAGGTACTGGCTGAGGTTGAAGGCCAGCTTGAGCGGGGGGCTACGTCGCCGGATCTCGTCCGTCAGCAGCGCCCCGGTCTGGAGTACGGCCGCCAGCCAGAAGGGGCCGGTGATGATCAGGCCGACGGTGAAGGTGCCGGAGAAGGTGTACTGCCGGAACGTGTCCCCGCGCCAGATGCGGGTGGGCAGCCACTCGCCGACCACCAGGCCGGCCGCCAGCAGGGCGGTCACCGCCAGCCCGTCCGCCGTCCAGTCCGGCCAGGTGAGGTGCAGCGCCGTCCACAGGGCCGACGCCGCTCCGCCGGCAGTGACCACCCAGACGAAGCGGTACAGGCTCTTCGATCGCATGTGACCACCTTGTGATCTAGCGATTACTCTACGCGACTGCGCGCGGCAATGCCGCAGGTAGAGGCCTCAGCGAACGGGTGATGGCGAAGGCTTTACTTCCACTTGCCGGGGGCCGCGACCACTAGCGCCAGGGCGGTCATCGCGCCGGTCGAGGAGACCACTCGCAGAGCCATCTTGTTGTCGTACAGCCACTTGGTGAGCATCGCGATACCTCGTCCGTGATCCAGGGAGCCGGCGCGGTGCCGACGTCTCAAGTGGTCGACATCGGCGGACAACACCTGTACGTGCAACGGTTCAAGGACAGGCAACGGTCCGGCGACGGCATCCCTTGGTACAGCGGAGACTGTACAGTCTCGGTGTGCTGACCATCCCAACCCGCCTGGACGCGATGAACCGGCTCGGCCGCGCCCTCGCGGACCCGACCCGGTGTCGAATCCTGCTGACCCTCCTCGACGGGCCCGCGTACCCCGCGCAGCTCGCGGACAGCCTCGGGCTGACCCGGCCCAACACCAGCAACCACCTCAGCTGCCTGCGCGGCTGCGGGCTCGTCGTGGCCACCCCAGAGGGCCGCCAGACTCGCTACGACCTCGTCGACGAGAGCCTCGCGCACGCCTTGCGCGACCTGCTCGGTGTCGTCCTGGCCGTCGACGAGGCACAGCCGTGCGTCGACGAACCCGCGGCCATGGCGACTCGATGAGCACCAGCCGGACCACCGCCAGCAGCTCGCCGGCGCTGGCCGCCGCGGACCGCGCCCGGCTGGGGCGGCGCGCGCAGCTGCTCGCCGCAGCGTCGGTGAGCTACAACGCGC
>JAVEDA010000480.1 GCA_030841195.1 Actinomycetota bacterium
CCGCCTCTGGCTCGGGGCCGACGTTGTCGGCCGGACCCGCGCCGTGCGTCTTGCCGAAGGAGTGCCCGCCGGCGATCAGCGCGACTGTCTCCTCGTCGTTCATCGCCATCCGGCGGAAGGTCTCGCGGATGTCGCGCGCGGACGCCAGCGGGTCGGGGTTGCCGTTCGGGCCTTCCGGGTTGACGTAGATGAGGCCCATCTGGACGGCACCCAGCGGGCCGCCGAGCTCGCGGTCGCCGCTGTAGCGCTCGTCCCCGAGCCAGCTGTCCTCCGGACCCCAGAAGATCTCCTCCGGCTCCCACACGTCCACGCGGCCGAAGCCGAAGCCGAAGGTTCGGAAGCCCATCGACTCCAATGCGACGTTGCCGGCGAAGACCAGCAGGTCGGCCCACGAGACGGCCGCGCCGTACTTCGCCTTGACCGGCCACATCAGCCGGCGCGCCTTGTCGAGGTTCGCGTTGTCTGGCCAGCTGTTCAGTGGGGCGAACCTCTGCGCGCCGTCACCGCCGCCGCCGCGGCCGTCCTCGATGCGGTAGGTGCCGGCCGAGTGCCAGCTCATCCGGATGAACAACGGCCCGTAGTGGCCGAAGTCCGCAGGCCACCAGTCCTGCGACGTGGTCATGACGTCCATGACGTCCTTCTTCAGCGCCTCGACGTCGAGGGCCCGGAACGCGTCGGCGTACCGGAAGTCATCGCCCATCGGGTTGGTCCGCGGCGAGTGCTGGTGCAGGACCTTGAGGTCCAGCTGGTTGGGCCACCAGTCCTGGTTCGTGTGCGGCCGGCCCGGCTTCGCGGTCGGCGCATCGATGACCGGGTTCTCGCTCTCGCTGCCGTTCGCGGTCGCGTCGCTCGAGTTCGACTGGGGCTGATCAGACACGGTTCTTCCTCTTCTCCGTGGTGCGGGACGATGCGGTGCGTGATGGTGCGGTCAGGTCGGGCTGGGGCTCGGCGGATCCCGCGCACGTGGCGCAGAGCCCCCAGTAGGTGACCTCGGCCTCGTGCAGCACGAAGCCGGGCGCGTGGACATCGAGCTCGGACGGGTCCAGGCACGGTGCCGAGCCGGTGGCGCAGTCGATGTCGACGACGTCGCCGCAGCTGCGGCAGACCACGTGGTGGTGGTTGTCCCCCACCCGCAGCTCGTAGCGCGCCACCGAGCCGGCCGGCTGGATCCGGCGGACCAGGCCCAGGTCGGACAGGGTGTGCAGCACGTCGTACACCGCCTGGTGCGACACCGACCGCGTCTCCCGGGCGGCCGCAATGAGCACATCGGTGGCGGCGTGCGGGTGCCGGGCCAGGGCGTCGAGCACGGCCAGCCGCGGCTGGGTGACGCGCAGCCCAGCACGCCGGAGCATGGCGCTCGGCTGCAGAACGGTCGCGTCGGTCATCGCCACCCACCCAACGCCCTTTTCCGGAACGAGTCAAGACAACCGGAGTCCGGCAACGGCATCGGCTCAGGGGCCGCCTGAGGATTGGGTCCATTAACACTACCGATTTAGTGTTCTTTATCTTGGCTCCCAGAGGAGGAACACGTGCGGCCAGACGAGTCGACGTACCTGCAGACACGGACTGAGCAGATGGTCGAGCGGGCCGGCCTGCGGCGCCGAGACCTGCTCAAGCTCGGCGCCACCCTCCCGCTGGCCGCCGGCGTGGCGAGCTGGGTGGGTGCGGCGCCCGCGGGCGCAGCCACGACGCCCATCGTCAAGCCGCTGCCGCCGGAGTGGTTCGTCAACTACGGCACGAATGCCGAGATGCGCTGGGAGACGGCCCGCGACCTCGGCTACACGATTCCCAACGAGCGCTTCTTCGTGCGCGACCACACCGCCACTCCGCTGATCGACGAGCGGACCTGGAAGCTGCGCGTCTTCGGCAGCGGGCTCGACGGGCCTGGCGTGGAGCTGACCTACGACCAGCTCCGGCGGATGCCGCAGCGGGACGTCGTCACGGCCATCGAGTGCGCAGGCAACGGCCGCAGCTTCTTCGCCACGCAACAGGGGACGCCCTCCCCGGGCACGCAGTGGGGACTTGGCGCGATCGGTGTCGCCCGGTGGCGGGGAGTGCCGCTGCGCGGGGTCCTCGAGCGCGCGGGCATCAGCTCCCGTGCGGTCGATGTCATGCCTGTCGGGCTGGATGCATCCGTGGTGTCGGGGGGCGTCGACTACGGGCACGTTCGCCGCCCGCTCCCTGTCGGCAAGGCTCTGGACGACGCCCTGCTGGTGCTGGCCATGAACGGTGAGGACCTGCCGCCCGACCACGGCTTTCCCGTACGTCTTGTCGTCCCGGGCTGGATCGGCGTGGCCAGCGTCAAGTGGCTCGGCGAGATCGAGGTGTCCGACCAGCCCTTGTTCTCGTACTGGAACACGGTGCAGTACGTCATGACCGGCGACGCCTACCCGAGCCGCCCGGTCCTGGGCGCGCAGACCGTGAAGTCCGCCTGGGAACTGGCCAAGGGGGCCGAGCTGCCCGCGGGCACGCCGGTCACCTTGACCGGGCGGGCCTGGTCGGGCACGAGCGCCATCGTCAGCGTCGAGATCAGCACCGACCAAGGAGCGTCGTGGACGCCTGCTCGGCTGCAGGGTCAACGAGGGGCCGGTACATGGACCTTGTTCCGGTACGCGTGCAGGCCGCTCGAGGCCGGGCCTGCACAGTTGTGGGCCCGTGCGACGGACGGCAGTGGCCGAACCCAGCCGTTGGTGGCCACCTTCAACAGCAACGGCTACTTGTTCGACGCGGTAGTGCGCCACCCCGTCATGGTCAGGTAGGCGGCGAGCCTGCTGCGGGACGCGTGACCTACAGCCCCCAGGTCCCGCCCTTTTCCCGGTACCTGCGGGCCAGCTCGTCTCCCGGACCGACGTCCGGAGCTCTGGCGCTCCACCACGAGAGGGCGGCGATCACAACCAGGTTGACCCCCAGCGCGATCCATTCGGCCATGGCCACCCTCCGGGTGCGTGAAGTCGCTCCAAGGCTACGCCCAGTGGCCCCACATCAGAGCAAGTTCGCGCGACGCAGTCGGCGGGCGCTCCACAGGCCGACGGGCAGCGGGAGCCAGTAGGTGACTGCCCGGAACGCGACGACCGCCAGCACGGCCGAGCCTGCCGTGTACCCGGCCACGGTCAGGGACCCGAACATGAGCAGCTCGGTAGCCCCGAGCCAGGGGGGCAGCGGTGAGGCCCCGTTGAACGCGGCGGCGACCAGGTACAGCGCGACGAGCGCCCCCGCGGACAATGGCGTCGCCGAACTCCCGAAGGTGGCGACGGCGACTACGAAGCCCAGGCTGAGCACCGCGGTGGTCAGGGTCGAGGCCAGCAGCGCGGTCGTCAAGTACCGCGGCCGGATCCCCAGCGTGCGGACGTGCCCGCTTGCCTCCCGAAGCGCGCGCCCGGCGGCCGCAGGCAGCCCGCGGCGCAGGCGCACGGCCGCGACCATGCACACGATCACCAGCAATGCAGCCAACGCCCAGCGGTACTGCGACCCGCCTGAGGCGCCGCGCACCGCCAGTGACCTCATCTCGGCGGCCGCACCCGTCAGCCCCACCAGTGGTCCGATGACCGTCACGCCAGCGCCGTACAGCGCATCGGTGACGACTCCGACGACCGCGAGCGCGCCCACGGCACTGGCAGCGGCGCCGGCGGGCAGCCCCGCCTTGCCGAGGTACCGCAGGTTCACTCCTGCGCCGCCGACACCGCCGGGTAGCAGCCGGTTGGTGGCGCCGGCCGCCAGCTGCGCGTACGTCGTCTGCAGCATGGACAGGGGACGTGCACTGACCGCTCGCAGCGAGCCAGCGGCGCTGACGAAGTGCACAGCCACAGCCAGGACGAGCACCAGGAGAGCGGCCACCTGCGGCGCCAGGCTGATGTCTCCCACGCTCTCGGCAAGGCTGTCGTTGACCGAGTCGGACCCGAGGGCCGCGGCTGCGAGCAGCGCGACCGCGGCGGCGGCCGGCCACCCCAGGGTGGCGCCCGGCAGCGTGGCGGCGACCGCCCGCCCCCGCGGCAGCGTCCTCATCACGTCCTCGGGTCACCGTCCTCTCGGACGAATCCTCGCGGTTGCGGCTGAGACATTGCTGGGAGCGGCCTGCCAGGACGCTGCGAGCGGGCCGGCGCATGGACGCGATGGCCGACTACCGCGTTCTCGCCGTCACTGAGTGACCCGCAGCTGCGCGCGCGCCGTCGCGACGGCGGCCGTGAGCGACGCCAGGTCGAAGGCGCCATAGTGCCGCTGGCCGTTGATGAAGAACGACGGCGTCCCGGAGACCCCGCTCAGGTCCGCCGACTCGACGTCCTGGGCGACCCGTGCCTCGTGCTCGCGCCGACGCAGGTCGTCCTGGAACCGGTCGACGTCCAGCCCGAGCTCCCCGGCGTAGCGCAGCAGATCCCTCAACCGCAGCGCGTGCTGGTGCGACAACAAGAGATCGTGCATCGGCCAGAACGCGCCCTGCGCGGCGGCCGCCTCCGAGGCCTCGGCGGCTAGCTGCGCTTGCGGGTGTACGTCGGTGAGAGGCAGGTGCCGCCAGACATAGCGGATCGTCGTGTCGGCCAGCAGCTCGCGCACGACCGGCTCCGCCTCGCCGCAGTGCGGGCACTCGAAGTCGCCGAACTCGATCACCGTGACCGCCCCGTCGACAGGGCCGCGGATGTGGTCGCGCTCGATGTCCACGGCGGGGATCAGGTCCTGGATCAGGGTCATGTCCCCGAGCAATGCCTTGTCCCGGGACTTCGCCGGCAGCAGCTCCGTCAGCCGATACACGACCCAGGTCAGGATGCTGGCGACGACCGCCGCGGACAGCGCGCCGAGCTTGGCTTCCTCGAGCCGCGCACCGTGGAAGGCCCGGGTCGCGATCAGCAGCGCGACGGTGAAGCCGATGCCAGAGATGGTGCCGCTGCCGATCACGGCCGCCCACCCGATCGGCGGGCGCACCCGGCCGCGGCTGAGCCAGGTCACCACCCATGAGGTCGCGACGACCGCGACCGGCTTGCCCACGACGTACCCGATGAGCACGCCAAGGGTGACCGGCGTCGTGTAGGCGTGCCGCAAGAAGTCAAGGTCCAGCCCGATGCCGGCGTTGGCCAGCGCGAACAGCGGGACGATCACATAGCTCGTCCACGGGTGGTAGAAGGTCTGCAGCCGCGCGTTGGGCGACAGCGTCGCCCGCAGCCCGGCCGTCGCCTGCCGGGCGAACTCCG
>JAVEDA010000106.1 GCA_030841195.1 Actinomycetota bacterium
GTAGACGAACTGGGCGTAGGCACTGCGCATCACGGCACGGCGGTTGATCAGCCCGCCCTGGTAGAACGACCGGCTGAAGGCCAGCGTGCTCGACTTGGCGATGATCGTTTTGTCCAGGTCGAAGAACGCCGCGGTCCTGGTCGGGGGCACGGCGAACGTCGAGGGCGGAGCGGGGGCAGCCACGGCTCCGAGCATAGGCAGCGGCCAGGACGACGCGCGCATGGCCTGCAGCGTTTGCGTAGAAGCCATTCCGGGTACATCCTGGCGTCGTGCCCTGCTCCGCGCGGAGCACAACTAAGGGGTCCGGCCCATCCCCCCCGGGTCGGACCCACAGACGGCCCCCGCTCTCCCCCCCGGCGGGGGCCGTCGCACGTCCCGGCCCGGTTTCCTCGTGCGCCGGTGCGCCCCCGTCGCGGTCGTCCCCAGCCTCGCCGTTCGCCGCCGCCGTCCACAGACCGCTGCCGGCCCGGCCGTTCCGCCCGCCGCCGCGCCACCGTGAGGTCTGCTGACCTCGGAGGTGGCTGTGCCCGACCGTCCCCTGCCCGACCGTCCCCTGCTCGTCACCGGCGACGCCGACCTGCTCGACCACCTGGTCCGGCTGGCCGCTGCCGCCGGCGTGGAGACCGAGGTGGCCCAGGACGTCGGTGCCGCTCGGCGGGCCTGGTCCACCGCACCCGTCGTGCTGGTCGGCGCCGACCTGGTGGGTGCGGTGGCACGCGCCGGACTGCCGCGCCGCGCCTCGGTCCTCGTCGCGGACTGGTCGCGGGAGGACTCCGGTGTGTGGCAGGCCGCGGCCGCCGCCGGCGCCGAGGCGGTGCACCCGCTGCCCGGCGCCGACGACCTGCTGGTCCGCCGGCTGGCCGGGTCCCGTCGGCCGTCGACCGGCCGGGTGCTCGCGGTCGCCGGCGGTCGGGGTGGTGCCGGCGCGTCGACCCTCGCCTGTGCGCTGGCCCGGACCGCTGCCCGCTCGGCACCGACGACGCTGCTCGTGGACGCCGACCCGCTCGGCGGCGGCCTCGACCTCGCGATGGGTGCCGAGGCAGCCGCCGGTCTTCGCTGGCCGCACCTGGTCGGTGCCGAGGGCCGCACCGATCCGCACGAGCTGACGGCGGCGCTGCCGGTGGTCGACGGCGTCTCGGTGCTCTCGTGGCACCGCGGTGACCCGACCGACCTGCCGCCGGCCGCGATGGAGTCGGTGCTCGGTGCCGCGCGCACGGCACACCGATTGACGGTGGTGGACCTGCCACGGGCACTGGACCCGGCGGCCCGGACGGCTGCTGCAGTCGCCGATGCCGTGCTGCTGGTCGTCCCGGCCGAGATCCGGGCCACGGCGGCCGCCGGGCAGGTCGCGGCCAGGCTCACCACCTGCACAGCGGACCTGCGGGTCGTGGTCCGCGGGCCCGCGCCCGGCGGGCTGACCGACGTGCTGGTCGCCGCCGAGCTCGGGCTGCCGCTGGCCGGCTGGCTGGCGCCGGAGCCGGGACTCGCGGCGGCCCTCGAACGCGGCGAGCCGCCCGGTCGGTCCGGCCGCGGACCGCTGGCCCGGCTCGCCGGCGACCTGGTGCGTTCGTTCGGTGCCTCGGGGCAGGTCGCGTGACCGGGCCGGCCGCTTCCGGCTCCGCGGTCGTCGCCGCCGTCGACCCGGCGCTCGCGCTGCGGGTCACCGAGGCACTGGCCCTGGCCGGCGAGGCGCCGTCGGCCGCGGCCGTCACCCGGGCGCTGCGGCAGGAGGGTGTCGTCCTCGGCGGTGCCCGGGTGCTCGCCCTGGTCGCTGCCGTGCGGGCCGAGCTGACCGGCTTCGGACCGCTGGAGCCGTTGCTCTCCGACCCGGAGACCAGCGACGTCCTGGTCAACGGGCCGGACCAGGTCTGGCTCGACCGCGGGCACGGGCTGGAACGGGCCGACGTCGGTTTCCGGGACGAGACGGCCGTGCGCCGGCTGGCACAACGGTTGGCCGCCTCGGCCGGTCGGCGGCTCGACGTCGCGCGACCCACAGTCGACGCCCGGCTGGCCGGCGGGGTGCGGCTGCACGTCGTACTGCCCCCGGTCGCGCCGGAAGGCACTCTGCTGAGCCTGCGGGTGGTGCGCCGCCGGACGTTCACCCTGGCCGAGCTCGTCGACCGCGGGACGGTCGCGCCCGGCCTGGCCCACGTCCTCGATGCCGTCGTCCGGGCCAGGATCTCGTTCCTCGTGACCGGTGGCACGGGCACCGGGAAGACGACGCTGCTGGCCACCCTGCTCTCCCGGGTGCCCGCCGCCGAGCGGGTGGTGCTGGTCGAGGACTCCGGCGAGCTCGCGCCGGTCCACCCGCACGTCGTACGGCTCGAGGCGCGGCTGTCCAACGCCGAGGGGGCGGGCACAGTCGACCTGCGGATGCTGGTCCGGGAGGCGCTGCGGATGCGACCGGACCGCATCGTCGTCGGGGAGGTCCGGGGGGCCGAGGTCGTCGAGCTGCTGGCCGCCCTGAACACCGGTCATGACGGCGGCTGCGGCACCGTGCACGCCTCGACGGCCGCCGCCCTGCCGGCTCGGCTCGAGGCGCTGGCGCTGGCCGCCGGGCTGCCGCGACCGGCCCTGCACAGCCAGCTCGCGGCGGGCCTGCAAGTCGTGGTGCACCTGGAGCGGCGGGGTGGTGCTGGCCGGGTCGTCCGCGAGATCGGCTGCGTGGACCGCGGCGCCGACGGGCTGGCCCAGGTGGTTTCCGCGCTGCGGGTCGACGCCGACGGACGGCTGGTCGAAGGCCCCGCGGCCGGCACCCTCGCGGAGCTGCTCGGGTGACCGGGTGAGTGGTACGGCGGTCGCCGCTGTCGGCCTGGCCGCGGCCGCCGGCTCACTGCTGCCCGCCGACCCGGCGGTCCTGCTGCGCCGGGTCCAGACCGCCGTCGCCGCACCGGTTCGCCGAGACCGGGTGCGGGTGACCGGGTGGACGTTGCCAATCGCTGCCGCACTGCTGGGCTGGGCTGTCG
>JAVEDA010000494.1 GCA_030841195.1 Actinomycetota bacterium
CGCCTAGGCTCGCGGGCGTGACCGACTGGGCTGCCCGCGTCCTGGCCGAGGTCGACGCCGGCGCGGCCGCCGCGGAGCTGCGGCTGGCCGCGCTGGTCACCGTCCCGAGCGTCGGCGGCACCGACGCGGAGCACGAGATCCAGGGGCTGCTCGCCGCCGACCTGGCCGCGGCCGGCCTGGAGGTCGACCACTGGCGGCTGCCGCTGCCCGAGCTGCTCGCCGCGCCCGGCTTCCCCGGCGTCGAGGTGCACCGGGACGAGGCCTGGGGGCTGGTCGGCCGCCTGCCCGGCAGCGGTACCGGCGACGGCCCGACCCTGATGCTGGACGCGCACGTCGACGTGGTGCCGGTGGGCGACCCGGCCGCCTGGTCCACCCCGGACCCGTTCTCCGGGCGGGTGGTCGCCGGCGAGCTGCACGGCCGCGGCGCCTGCGACATGAAGGCCGGGCTGGTCGCCGCGATCGCCGCGGTGTCGGCGGTACGCCGGTCCGGCACCCCGCTGCGCGGCGACCTCCTGCTGGCCTGCGTCGCGGGCGAGGAGGACGGCGGCCTCGGCACCTTCGCCACCCTGCGCCGTGGCTGGACCGCCGACGCCTGCGTGGTGCCCGAGCCCACCGGGCTGGACCTGGTGACCGCCAACGCCGGTGCCCTGACCTTCCGGCTGCGGGTGCCGGGTCTCGCGACGCACGCCTCCCGGCGTACCGAAGGAGTCAGCGCGGTGGAGAAGCTGGTGCCGCTGCTCGCCGCGCTGCAACGGCTGGAGGCCGACCGCAACCGCGAGGTCGACCCGCTGATGGATCGCTGGGCGATGGCCTACCCGCTGTCCATCGGCCGGGTGCGGGCCGGCGACTGGGCGTCCAGCGTGCCGGACCTGCTGGTGGCCGAGGGCCGGCTCGGGGTGGCGCTGGACGAGCCGGTCGAGGACGCCCGGGTCGCTCTCGAGCTCGCGGTGGCCGAGGCCAGCGCGGCCGACCCGTGGTTGCGCGAGCACCCGGCCACGGTGGAGTGGTGGGGCGGGCAGTTCGCCTCCGGCCGGCTGGCCGCGGACAGCGACCTGGCCGACCGGGTAGCCGCGGCTCACCGTGCCGTCACCGGTGGCAGTACGCCGGGCAGCTGGGGCGCGCCGTATGGCTCCGACCTGCGGCTGCTCGCCGGCGCCGGCGTCCCGACGCTGCACTACGGCCCGGGCGACGCCGTGCTGGCGCACGCCCCGGACGAGCGGGTGCCGCTGGCCGACGTACACACCACGACCCGCACGCTCGCCCTGCTCGCCCTCGACATCTGCGGCGTCGCCTGACACCCAGCCGCCACCTTGCTCGAAATGATCACGGTTCCGTGATCGTTGGTGGTCGACCGCGGTGAATTCAGCACGGTTGAGGACGACTCGCCTCGGTAGGGCCGCCGATCAGGGGCGGCCGACCGAGGACGGTACGCCGGGCAGAGGCGGCCGAATCGATCACGCTGCGGCGGCACCTGTGGACAGCGGACCGGGACGGATGGCTTTGCCGTGCCAGAGTCGCCGGCATGCCGACGCAGCGCCCCCAGCTCAAGCCGGCCCTCCGGCGGGTCTGGCGGGACGGCAACACCCTCCAGCTCGGCGTGGAGCCGGGCCGCGCCGTGGTCATCGGCGGGCTCGACGCCGGCTCGGCGCGGCTGCTCGAGAGCCTGGACGGTTCTCGCGACCTGCGCGGGCTGATCGTGGGCGCGGCCCGGCTCGGCGTCGACGCGGACCGGCTGCAGGAGCTGCTCGGACTGCTCAGCAAGGCGGGAGTTCTGGAGGACGCGGCCGCGGACCACCGGCCGCTCGCAGGGCTGGGCCGGCCGGAGCGGGACCGGCTGGAGCCGGACGTCGCTGCCGCCTCGCTGCTGCGCGGTGGCGCCGAGAGCGGCGTCGACGTGCTGGCCCGCCGCCGGCACCAGGTGGTGCACGTCCTGGGTGCCGGCCGGGTCGGCGCGTCGGTCGTGAGCCTGCTCGCGGCCGCCGGCGTCGGCACGCTGGTGGCCGAGGACGCGGGGACGACCCAGCCGGCCGACGTCGCGCCCGCGGGTGCGGAGCTGTCCGACGTGGGCGCGCGGCGACAGGACGCGGCGCTGCGGGCGGCGCGCAGGTCGGCGCCGTCGGTGAAGGCCACCCTGCCCGCGGACCGAGCCGGGGCGGCGGACCTCGCGGTGCTCGCCGGCGGCCCGGGTTCCGACCACCGCACCCTCGACCGGCTGCTGCGGGCCGGGATCCCGCACCTGGTCGCCCGGGTCCGCGAGACCACCGGCGTGGTCGGCCCGCTGGTGCTGCCGGGCCGGTCCTCCTGCCAGCGCTGCCACGACCTGCATCGCACCGACCGCGACCCGGCCTGGCCGCACATCGCCGCCCAGCTCAGCGCCGCGTCCCGGCTGCGCACCGCGGCCTGCGACTCGGTGCTGGCCACGGCCGTGGCGGCGCACGCGGCGCTGCAGGTGCTGGCCTACCTCGACGGCGACCCCGCGCCGCCCGCCGTCGACGGCACCCTGGAGATCTCCCAGGCCGACGGCCGGGTCCGGCGCCGGTCCTGGGCCGCGCACCCGGCCTGCGGCTGCGCGTGGGGCCGCCTCATCGACCAGCCGACCTGACCGGCACCGTGCTTGCACCGCCGGACCCAGCCGCCGCAGGACACAATGGCCATCGTGGACGATCTCCCTCGGCGCGCAGCCGTCCGGACGGCCCGGCTCGCCGGGCTGCCGCTCGGCTATGCCGGCCGGGCCACCCTCGGGCTCGGTCGACGCCTGGGCGGCCGGCCGGCCGAGATCGTGGCCGCCGAGGTGCAGGCTCGCACCGCCGAGCAGCTGTTCCGGGTGCTCGGCGAGCTCAAGGGCGGGGCGATGAAGTTCGGCCAGGCCATGTCGGTGTTCGAGGCGGCCCTGCCCGAGCACCTGGCCGGCCCCTACCGCGACACCCTCACCAAGCTCCAGGAGTCGGCGCCGCCGCTGCCGGCCCGGTCGGTGCACCGGGTCCTGGCCCGTGAGCTGGGAACCGACTGGCGGGACCGGTTCCGCGAGTTCGACGACACGCCGGCGGCCGCAGCGTCGATCGGCCAGGTGCACCGGGCCGTGTGGGCCGACGGGCGGGACGTGGCGGTCAAGGTCCAGTACCCGGGCGCCGGTGCGGCACTGCTCTCCGACCTCACCCAGATCGGCCGGATGAGCCGGCTGGTCGGGATGCTGGTGCCGGGCCTGGAGGTCAAGCCCCTGGTCGCCGAGCTCAAGGCGCGGGTCGCTGAGGAGCTGGACTACGAGCTGGAGGCCGAGAGCCAGGCGGCCTTCGCCTCGGCGTACGAGCAGGACCCGGACTTCGTCGTCCCCAGGGTCGTCGGCGGCACCAAGCAGGTGCTGGTCAGCGAGTGGGTCGACGGCGTGCCGCTGTCCCGGATCATCGCCGGCGGCACCGAGGCGGAGCGGGACCGCGCCGGCCTGCTGCTTGCCCGGTTCCTGTTCTCCGGCCCGGCCCGGGCCGGGCTGCTGCACGCCGACCCGCACCCCGGCAACTTCCGGCTGGCCGACGACGGCCGCCTCGTCGTGCTCGACTACGGCGCGGTCAACAGGCTGCCGAACGGTCTGCCGGCTCCGATCGGGCCGCTCCTGCGGCTCGCCGTCGCGGGGGATGCCGAGGGCGTGTACGCCGGGTTGCAGGACGAGGGGTTCGTCCGACCCGGCGTCGGGCTGGACGCCGAGCGGCTGCTGGGCTACCTCGCGCCGATCCTGGAGCCCGTCCGGGCCGAGGAGTTCCGGTTCAGCCGGTCCTGGCTGCGCACCCAGGCGGTCCGGGTCGGGGACCCTCGCTCACCGGCGTACAGCACCGGGCTCAAGCTGAACCTGCCGCCGGAGTACCTGCTGATCCACCGGGTCACCGCGGGCGCCATCGGCGTGCTGTGCCAGCTCGAGGCCGCCGGCCCGTGGCGCAGCGAGCTCGAGCGTTGGCTGCCGGGGTTCCCGGAGCCGCGCCGGCCGCGCAAGCGCCGCGCCTAGGCCCGGCACCCGCGTGCCCTCACCACCACTCCGGGTCGAGCTTGCTCTCCATCGCCCGGACGTTCTCCCGGCTGCACCGCTCGCAGTGCACGACCCGGCGGCCGCGCTCGACCGCGGTGCTCCAGCCGAGCGGCAGCGACGGCGCGGTGGCCCCGCACAGGGCGCAGGTCACGGCGTCAGGGGACTGTGGTGGGCTCACGGCCGGACTCCGGGTCGCTGTTGATGCCGTCAGGGAGCAGGAACACGTCCTCACGGTAGGGCGCGGGCACCACTCCTGCGTAGTCGCCGGTCACGACGTGCGCGATGTTGGCCAGCGACTCGGAATGGGGATCGAAGTACCTCCCGTGATCGCCGAAGCTCAGGTGCCACGACCGGCCGACTGCTTCGGCCTCGAACCGGACGGCTCCGAACGACTCGTCCGACGGGTCCGCACCGAACCGGTCGACATAGCTGACCGGGTCGCGACTGCTGGCGCCGACGAAGACGTGCCCGGCCGGGACGTTGAGGTCCGCGGCGTGCTCGACCCCCGCGCCAGGGCTCCCGACCAGCACCAGGTCGTCGGCCCCGGTCTGGGTTTCGCGCAGCGCCACGCCGGCGGTCGTGCTCCCGTACGAGTGCGCGACCACCGTCAGGTGCGGTGCCAGCTGACGTGACGCCTGCACGGCCAGCACGTCGTCGGCGAGCAGCTCGGCCCCGTCCTGGGCGGCGTCGTCGAAGATGCCACCCGCGAGGCTGGGAGCGTCGTAGCCAACCCACGCGACCGTGGCCGTGGTCTCGGCCGGGGCGACCCGGTGCGCCTCGGTCTCGACCCGCAGCGCCGTCCTGGTGAGACTCGCGGTGGTGTCGAGCACGTCCGACCCCAGGCCCGGCACCAGGAAGGCCACGTTGTCGGCCGTGTCGACGTCGCCCACGGCGATTGCGGCCCGCCCTTCGTAGCCGAACGCCGTCGGGTCGAAGACCAGCAGCTGAGCCGCCTCGCCCGCTGCCCGGGCCTGAGCCAGCTGCTGCCGCACCACCAGGCAGTTGGCCAGCCAGCGCAGCTGCTCCGGTGTCAGGCTCTGCTGCCGTTGCAACGCTGCGACGTCGCGGTCGAGACGACGCTCGTTGGCGGTGCTGCGGACCGCTGCGGGCAGCCCGTCCAACGCCCCCAGCTCGGCCGGCCAGGCCATGACGGCCCGGTCCCGCTCGTCGGAGGTGAGTGCCGCCCACCACTGCCGGACCACCACGGCCGCCGTGCCCGCACCCGGCAGTGCCCCCGCGCCGACGCCGGCTGCCAGGCGGCTCGCGGCCAACAGCGGCAGCAGGCCCGCGAGCTCGGCTTCCCGGTCCGCCACCGGGGCACCACCCGCCCGTGCCACCGGCCCGACCGAACCGGCCGCCGCCCGGATCCGCCGGGCAGTCGCCTGCGCGTGCTCGACCACCCGGTCCAGCACGTCCTGGTGCCGGCGGTGCAGCGCCACGAGCTCGAGCTGCTGCGCGGCCAGCAGGTCGGCCGCCTGCAGCCGGCGGACCGGCCCGGGCCACGAGCTGTCCGACAGCAGGGCTGTGAGGTCCCGCCGGTGCGCCGCGACCCGCTCGTCGTAGTCGGTGCGCAGCCGGTCGACCTCGGCCCGCGCCTCGCGCAGCAGCTCGCCGTGCGCCCGCAGCTCGGCGGCGGACCGGTGCAGCGGCTCGGACAGCGACCCGACCACCCGAGTGGCAGCGCCCAGCTCGGCTCGGCAGCCGACCGCCGCCGGACCGGACCAGGCCGCCGCCAGCCGCCCCCCGTCCCGGGTCAGCTCGTCGGCCACCGCGGCCGCGACGGCCGCAAGCCGGGAGCACCGGTCCGCGGCGACAGCGACGAGCGAAGGCTCGTCCGGCGGATAGGGCAGGGCCACGCTGCTGGTCGTGCCGGTCACCGCAGCTCAGCCGCCGCGGCCAGCCCAGACTCCGCCAGCCCGGTCTCGACCCGGTCGTAGAGCAGCGCGCCGGCGCGCACCTTGGTCGCGAGCAAGGCGAGGTCGCGCCCGACCAGCTCGAAGGCGTCGGCGGCCACGTCGGCCAGCACCGCCACCCCGTCGTGGAGCACCCGGTCGGACAGCCCCGCAGGCAGCGCGGCGCAGCGGTTCACCTGGTCGGTGACCTCACCGGCGCGGTGCGCCAGGTGGCCTGCCGCGGTCGTGACACCCCCACTGTCGACCCGCATCTCCACGGGGACCTCCCGGACCTGAGAGCCGACCCGTCAGGTCCGGCGTCGCCAGCCTAGGAAGATCCGCGCCGGGCGCCGCCGCGCTGTCCACACCCTGCCGTCACGGCAGTGGCGAAGCGGTGGACAGCAAGGGCGCGAACAGGTCGCCATGGGAATCGACCCGCTCCAGCGCCTCCTCGGCCCGGAACTGCACGTCCTCCGGCCGGCGCACCGTGGCCACCTCGTCCCAGGTCAACGGCGTGGACACCCACGGCTCCGGCCGGGCCCTCAGCGCGTACGGCGCGACGGTGGTCTTCGCCGCGTTGTTCTGGCTCCAGTCGACGAACACCTTGCCGCCGCGCAGGTCCTTGCGCATCTGCGACACGACCAGCTTGGGGTGGGACTTCTCGAGCGTCTGCGCCAGGTGCTTGGCGTAGTCCGACGTACGCCGGTCGCTCACCGGCTCGACGGCGGCGTAGACCTGCAGCCCCTTGGAGCCGGACGACTTCACGACCGCGGTGAGGCCGTCGGCCGTCACCAGGTCGCGCAGCAGCATCGCCACCTCGGCGCACTCCACCGCCGTGGCCGGCGCTCCTGGGTCGAGATCGAGCACCAGCCGGTCCGGCTCGCGGACGCCGCCGCGCGGACCGACCGACCACTGCGGCACGTGCAGCTCGAGGGCCGCCAGGTTCGCGGCCCACACCAGGGTCGGCAGGTCGTCGACCACGACGTAGTCGAGCGTCTCGCGGTCCATGGTGCTGCCGGGCGCCGGCAGCTTGACGGTCCGGACCCAGTCCGGTGTCCCGCGCGGCGCGTTCTTGGCGAAGAAGCCCTTGGTGGCGGTGCCGTCCGGGAACCGCTGGAACGACATCGGCCGGCCGGTGACGTGCGGCAGCAGCACCGGCGCCACCCGCACGTAGTAGTCGACGACCTCGCCCTTGGTGAACCCGTCCGGGAACAGGACCTTGTCCAGGTTGGACAGCGACAGCCGCCGGCCGTCCACCTCCACCGTCGACCGCTCCGCCTCCGCCATGTGCCTGACTTTCCCATGATCGGCGGGCGGACGTCGAAGGGCCCCGACCGCGGGTGCTGCGGTCGGGGCCCTTCCATCGGTGCCCCTCGCGGGGACGTGTTGCCTCACCACTGCCGGCCGGGTTACCCGACGACGACTGAGGCGAGGAGCCGGCGGGCGCGCATGCTGGCCTGCTCGGCCCGTCGGGCCACCCGGTGGGCGACCACGAGCCGGTGGGCCCGCTCACGGCGGACGGCTTCCTCAAGGCGCATCTGTGAATGTGCTCGCGCCAGGTCCTCATGCATGAGTTGCATCTCGGTGCTCCTGTTCAGGATGTGGGTCTCGTGGCTGGTTGCGGTCGGGCGGGCGAGCTCCGCGTCGATGAGCCGGATGCTCGGACGACGGGCGGTCATGCCGCGACCTCGGACTTGCGGGGACGGCCCCGGGGACGCTTGCGGGGTACGACGACTCCCTGGACGAACCACTCGCCGCCCCAGACGCCCCACGGCTCGGCGCGCTCGAGCGCACCGTTGAGGCAGTCCAGACGGGCAGGGCAGGTCGTGCAGAGCGACTTGGCGTACTCCACGTCCGCCGGCGAGTCGGCGAAGAACAGCTCCGGGTCGTTGGCCCGGCAAGGCAGCTGCTCGTCGGCGACACGCTCGGCGAGAGCGGACAGGCCGGTCAGTGCCGTCAAGGACGCGAACGCGTCGACGACGGCGGCACCGGACTGCTGGTCCCGGTCGAGAGTGGCGAGCTGCATGGGTGTCACCTCCGTAGTTCTGGTCAGTCGGCGGGTGGTCGGCTGGTCGGTTCCGGTCTGGAGAGCCATGGATGTGGCCTGACGGATACGGGCCACCTGGTCGGTGGCCGGTCGGACGGTTCGGACGCAAGCAGTTCTGGAAAACCAGAAAGGCCGCGGATCCCGGGTGTCGGGTTCCGCGGCCTTGGAGGTGCCGGATAGGTGTGTCCTATACCGGTGGGCTCCAGGAGCGGATCCCCGCGTTGCCGACGAAACCAGTGGAACCGGCGACATCGCTGATCGGGAGCAGAGCGCTGGTGCGGGCCTGGGCGATGACGGTCTTCTCCCGCATGGCGGTGGACAGACCGGTCCCCTGGGCGTACGCCGTCCACGGGCCCGCAACGATGCTGTGGGCACCCGAGAAGGCACCGGACAGCGCGAACGGCGAGCACGTGTTCGTCTCGAAGTTCTCCACGGTGCCCACCTCCACTTCTGTCTCGGGCCGCTCGAGGCGGCGTGATCTGCGTCTGCTGACCCAGTGCCGGAAACTCTAGGGAAGGTCTCCGTCAGGTGCAATCAATTTTGTGACTCCTGTCGGCGTCTTTTCCGAATCGTCATCTTCGGGCCCGGCCGACGGCACCGGTTCACCGGCGCAGAGCGCCAGCACGTCGGCCCCGTAGCGCTCCAGCTTGGTCCGGCCGATGCCCGAGATGGCCAGCAGCTGCGGCTCCGTGGTGGGCCGCACCTCGGCCAACGCCGTGAGCGTCGCGTCGGTGAACACGACGTACGCCGGGACGCTGGCCTCGCGCGCCTGCCCGGCCCGCCACTCGCGCAGCCGCTCGAACAGCTCCTCGTCGTAGGCCGACGGGCAGGTCTCGCACCGCCCGAGCTTGCGGGCGACGGCCGCAGTCAGCCCCTTGCCGCAGACCCGGCAGGCTGCGGGTCCCTTGCGGCCCCGGGACCGGGCCGCCGCTGGCGGCTGGGACGAGGACGTGTGCAGGCCGGCCAGGAACCGGGACGGCCGCCGGCCGCCGCGGCCGCCGGGCGAGCGGGACAGCGCCCAGGTGATCGACAGGTGCTCGCGGGCCCGGGTCACCGCGACGTAGAGCAGCCGCCGCTCCTCCTCGACCTGCTCAGGGGTCTCCGCGTAGCTGATCGGCAGCATTCCCTCGTTGACGCCGACCACGAACACGGCGTCCCACTCCAGGCCCTTCGCGGCGTGCAGCGACGCCAGCGTGACGCCCTCGACCGTGGGCGCGTGCTGCGCGTCGGCCCGCTCGTCCAGCTCGGCGACGAAGTCGCGCAGGGTCGCGGCCGGGGTGGCCGCCGTCAGGTCGTCAGCCAGCCGGGCCAGCGCGGCCAGCGACTCCCACCGCTCGCGGACCGCTCCCCCGCCCTCGGGCGGAGTGGCGCTCCAGCCACCGCCGGACAGCACCGCCCGCACCGTGGCCGGCAGGTCCTCGGAGTCCGCCGACCGGGCCGCGCCGCGCAGCAGCAGCCTGGCCTCGCGCACCTCCGGCCGGTCGAAGAACCGCTCACCACCCCGGAGCACGTAGGGGACGCGGGCGTCGGACAGCGCCTGCTCGTAGGTCTCGCTCTGGCCGTTGGTGCGGAACAGCACGGCCACCTCGCTGGCCGGCGTGCCGGCGCCGATCAGCGCCTGGATCCGCTCGGCCACGTGCCGCGCCTCGGCCGGCTCGTCGGGCAGCTCGCGCAGGTCCGGCTCCGGGCCGGCCGGGCGCTGCGCCACCAGCTCCAGCGCGGCGCGCCGTCCGGTCGAGCTGCCGGTCACGATCCGGTTCGCCAGCGCGACGACCTGCGGGGTGGAGCGGTAGTCGCGGACCAGCCGCACCTCGCTGGCCGACGGGTGCCGGGACCGGAACCCCAGCAGGAAGTCGGGCGAGGCGCCGGCGAAGGTGTAGATGGTCTGGCTCGGGTCGCCGACCACGCAGACCTCCTCGCTGTCGCCGAGCCACTGGTCGAGCAGCGCCTGCTGCAGCGGGCTGACGTCCTGGTACTCGTCCACGACCAGATGGTGGTACTGCCCGCGCACCGCGTCGGCCACCTGCCGGTGCTCGGCGATCAGGCCAACCGTGTACAGCAGCACGTCCTCGAAATCGATGACGTTGCGGTCGCGCTTCACCTGCTCGTACGTCGAGAGCAGCCGGACGACCATCGCCGGGTCGACGCCGGCCGGTGCGACCCGGCCGGCCTTCGCGGCGGCCGCCGGGTAGTCGTCCCGGTCGGTCATGGTGACCTTGACCCACTCCACCTCGGCGCTGAGGTCACGCACCGTGGCCCGGTCGGTGGCCAGTCGCAGCCGCCCGGCGGACTCGGCCACCAGCCCGGCCTTGTGCGAGACCAGGTCGGGCAGCTCGCCCCCGACGTGCCGCGGCCAGAACCAGCGCAGCTGGCGCAGCGCGGCCGCGTGGAAGGTGCGTGCCTGCACCCCGGCGGCGCCCAGGTCGCGCAGCCTGGTGCGCATCTCGCCCGCGGCGCGGGCGGTGAACGTCACGGCGAGCACCCGCTGCGGCACGTAGACCCCGCCCAGCACGCCGTACGCGATCCGGGAGGTGATGGCGCGGGTCTTGCCGGTGCCGGCGCCGGCCAGCACGCACAGCGGCCCCTGCAGCGTGGTGGCCACCTCGCGCTGCTCGGGGTCGAGCGCGGCGAGGACCTCGTCGGCGCTGGGCGGGGGCGGCACGCGTCCATCCTCGCAGCGGGCCCGGACACGGCGCCGAGGCGGTGTGGACTGCGCCACATCGGGCCGGCGGACGGAAGCACGGCTGGACCGCAGGCGTTGGGACCGGCGTACGGGGCATGATGCCCCTGATCGTCCCGATCCCCCGAGAGAGGCCACGCCGCCCGTGTCGTCCAACCTGGTCACGATGTACAGCACCGTCTGGTGCGGCTACTGCCGCCGCCTGAAGGACCAGATGGACCGGGAGGGCATCGCCTACCAGGTGATCGACATCGAGGACGACCCGAACGCCGCCGACATCGTGATGGCCGTCAACGGCGGCAACCAGACGGTGCCGACGATCGTCTTCCCGGACGGCTCGGCGCTGACCAACCCCAGCCTCGCGCAGATCAAGCAGCAGCTCGCCGCCTGACCCGATCAAGTCCCGCGTTGATCATGCACCTTTGGGGATCTTGCCCAATGCCGCAGGTCATGGCCCCTCACGCCCCCGTTGATCATGCAACTTTGGGGATCAAGGAATTCCGGCTCACAAGGTCCGATCGCTGGGCGGTCGCGGCCCGCGCGGCAAGATCCCCACAAGTGAATGATCAACGACGGTTCTTGACGGCGTGACCTGCCGCGATGCTCAAGATCCCCAAAGTTGCATGATCAACGCGGGACTCAGTGGCAAGCGTCATGAACGCAGCCCTCGGCGGCGTCGCCGCCGCCCGGGTCGTACGGTGTCGCTGTGCGATTCGCGATCAAGACGATGCCCGAGCACACGACGTGGCGGGCCATGCTCGACGTGTGGCAGGCCGCCGACGACATCGACCTCTTCGAGTCGGCGTGGAACTGGGACCACTTCTACCCGTTGACCGGAGACCACACCGGACCCAACTTCGAGGGCTGGACGATGATCGCCGCCATGGCCCAGGCCACCCGGCGGATCCGGGTCGGCTGCCAGGTGACCGGCATGATCTACCGACACCCTGCGGTGCTGGCCAACATGGCCGCCACGATCGACCACATCTCCGAGGGGCGGCTCGAGCTCGGGCTTGGCGCCGCCTGGAACGAGGAGGAGACGACGGCGTACGGCATCCCGCTGCCGCCGCTCAAAGAGCGGTTCGACCGCTTCGACGAGGGTCTGGACGTCATCGTCGGGCTGCTCACCCAGGAGACGTTCACGTACGACGGCCGGTACCTCCAGCTCACCGAGGCGCGCTGCGAGCCGAAGGCGGTGCAGCGCCCGATGCCGCCGATCACGATCGGTGGGAACGGCCCGACGCGCACCCTGCGCGCAGTGGCGCGGCACGCGCAGCAGTGGAACTCCC
>JAVEDA010000107.1 GCA_030841195.1 Actinomycetota bacterium
CGGGTTCATCTTCGACGGCGCCCTGCACCGCGGAGCCCGGGGCGCCGGGGGCGAGGTCGGCCACACGATCATCGACCGAGACGGCCCCCTCTGCGAGTGCGGGCTCACCGGGTGCTGGGAGGCGTCAGCCGCCACCCGATGGCTTCGCGACGAGGCTGCCGTGCGAGGCCTGCCACAGCCGAAGAGCATGGGAGCAGCGCGCCTGTCGACGCTGGCACCACAGAACCCGACTGCCGCGGCACTGCTCGAGGACTACGCGGTGAATATCGCCGTCGGGATCGCGAACCTGCAGCAGATTCTCGGCATCGGGCTCTTCCTCGTGCACGGTGAGCCGGTCGGCGGTGGCGAAGCACTGCGATCCTCGATCGAGAACCACGTCCGCGGCCAGGCCTTCGCCCATCCTGGCGGGGAGCCGCGCGTCGTCTTCGCGGACCCGGACGACTACGCGACCCTGCGGGGGGCCGCGAGCATCGTGCTCTCCCGGTCGCTCGACGTGGCCTTCTGACCACTCCCCGCTGTCTATAACGGTCCAACGGGCAACCCGGCCGAGACCCTTGACCCGTCCCACGTTCGCATGTAAGTCTTACAAACATCCGAAACCCATTCCGGACCGAGGTCGACGGTCACCTCAGCCCAGAGCGCCCCGACCTGACGTCGTCAGGAAGTCAGCCGGGTGTGCGTCTCGCTGGTGGCCAGTGCCGGGTCGAGCGCTGCGAGGGCCAGCCAAGCGGCCCCGCCCACCCCGGTGCGGGCCGGCAGGACCGCGCCGGCGAACCGGGCCGCGAGCAGCGTTCGCAGCTCGGCCCCCACCGGGGACGCGTCGCCGGCCAGGCTTCCCGCGAGGACGATCGGTGTGCTCTCGGCCGGGTCCCGGATCAGCGCCAGGGTCGCCACCAGAGCAGCCGCGGCGCGCTCGACGATCGACTGCGCCTGCGGGTCACCGGCGCGGTAGGCGGCAGTGACCAACGGGGCAAGCGCCGAGAGCTGGACACCGGGGCGCGAGTTCACCACCTGGATCACGCGGTCGTGCTGACCGTCACGTCCCGGCCCGTCAGCGTCCAGCTCGCGCAGGACGCCCGCGACCAGCGGCCCTGGAGGTGTCCCCGCGTCCAAGGTCCGCAACGTGGCGCGGACGGCCTCGCGCCCCAGCCAGAACCCCGAGCCGTCGTCACCGAGCAGCCAACCGTGGCCGTCCGCGGTCCGGGTCAGCCGGTGGTCGATGAGCGACCCCGCCGCGGCTCCGGTGCCTGCGACCAGAACGGCGCCGTCGGTTGCGGGTGTGCCGCCCGCGAAGGCCACCTCGAGGTCCGGAACGTAACCGGGATCGCAGGTGAGTCCGGCCTCGGTCCACACCCGGTCGAAGTACGTGGCCACTGCGGGAGTTCGCAGCGCCGAGCCCCCCGCGACGCCGACAACCGATGCCTTCACCCGGGCGCCGTCGACACCGGAAAGCGCGGTGCGCAGCGCGTCGCCGAACGCCGCTGCAGCGCCGGCGGGATCGGTCGTCGGGTTGCCGCCGCCGGTGATGCCGCGGCCGTGCTCGCGACCGTCCGGTCCCACCACGACGATGCGCGTCGACGTGCCGCCGAGGTCGCCGCCAAGGGCCAAGGTCTCCGAATGCACAGGTACTCCGGTGTGGGTGAATTTCGGTTAGTGTCGCACCGATTCGTCACGGCCCATGTGTGTCGCGGCGCATCGCGCGCTCACGTCACGGGAGGCCACGACTCCGATGGTTGACACGTTCAGTGCGGAAAGCGGCGGCGACTCGGGTGCTGCCGCGACCACGGTCAGCGCCCAGGCCTACCTCGCCGCGCTCACGCCGATCATGACCAAGGTCGCCGAGCAGTCCGACGGCCCCGTGCAGGAGGCCGCCGACCTCATCGTGGCGTCGTTGCGCGCCGGCGGCGTCGTCCAGGCATTCGGCTCCGGGCACTCCGAGGCGTTGGCGATGGAGATCGCCGGTCGCGCTGGTGGGCTGGTGCCGACCAACCGGATCGCGTTGCGGGACGTCGTCATCGTCGGCGGCGAGTCGCCCGACGTGCTCGGCAACAAGCACCTCGAGCGCGACCCGTCGATCGCGCACCGGCTGTACGAGCTCGCCAACGTGTCCGAGCCCGACATCTTCGTGATCGCCTCGAACTCCGGCGTGAACGGCTCGATCGTCGAGCTCGCCCAGCTGGTGAAGCAGCGCGGGCATCAGCTGATCGCCATCACGTCGTTCACCCAGACCGCGGGGGTCGACTCCCGCCACCCGTCCGGCACCAAGCTGGTCGACCACGCCGACGTCGCTCTCGACAACGGCGCCCCCTACGGCGATGCCGTGCTGCCGCTGCCCGGCGGCGGCAGTGTCTGCGCGGTCTCGTCGATCACCGGCGCCCTGGTCGCGCAGCTGATCGGCGCCGAAGTCGTCCGGCGGCTGACCGAGGCGGGCGAGACACCGCCGGTCTACCTGTCGGCCAACGTCCCCGGCGGGGACGAGCACAACAGCAACCTCGAAGCACGCTACGCCGGCCGGATCCGTCGTACGCCCTGACTTGTCCCCCAGCACACCAACCCGGAAGGCAGACACCATGACCACCGAGAAGAAGGCAGTCGACCGCCGCAGCTTCGTGAAGGGCGCGCTCGCGACGGCGGCAGTCCTGCCGTTCAGCGGCGTGCTTGCCGCGTGCGCGGGCGGCGGCAGCGACACCCCGAGTAACACGAAGGGGGGCGGCAAGGTCAGCTCGACCAACCCGTTCGGGATGGCGGACAAGTCGTCGGTCGACGCGGTGATCTTCGACGGTGGCTACGGCACCGACTACGTCTCGTTCGCGGCCACTCTGATGCAGAAGAACCACGCCGGGTCGACGGTGAAGGTCTCCCCCACGACCAAGATCGCCACGGAGCTGCAGCCGCGCTTCGTCGGTGGCACCCCGCCCGACCTGATCGACAACTCCGGTGCGGACGCGATCGGGTTCAGCACGATCCTCGATCAGATCGAGGACCTCAAGGACGTCCTCGACGCGAACAACCTCGAGGGGCAGAAGATCCGGGACACCCTGTTCGGTGGCGTCGAGGAGCCGGGCACGTACGACGGCAAGCTGGCCGCTCTCAACTACGTGCTCACGGTCTATGCGGTCTGGTACTCCGCGAGCCTGTTCGAGCAGAACGGCTGGACCCCGCCGAAGACGTGGGACGAGGCGATGGCCTTGGGCGCCAAGGCCAAGGCGAAGGACAAGTACCTGTTCCTGTGGGGCAAGGAGGCGGCGACGTACTACCAGACCCTTGCGATCGGATCGGCGATCAAGGAGGGCGGTGACGAGGTCCGGCTCTCGCTGGAGAACCTGGAAGCGGACAGCTGGTCGAAGCCTGCTATGCAGGACGTCCTCAAGGGCATGGGGGAGATCGTCAAAGCCGGCTACATGAAGCCCGGCGGAGCGGGCACCCAGTTCACTGCTGCTCAGGCCCAGTGGAGCAACAACCAGGACGCCCTGCTGTACCCGTCGGGTTCCTGGATCGAGAACGAGATGAAGGACACGACCAAGGCCGACTTCAAGATGACCGGATTTCCCGAGATGACGGTGACGGGGAGCTCCTCGATGCCGTACGCGGCGCTGCACAGCGCGTCCGGTGAGCCGTTCGTGATCCCGACGAAGGGCAAGAACGTGGCCGGCGGCAAGGAGCTGCTCCGGACGATGCTCTCCAAGGAGGCCGCCACGAACTTCGCCAAGACCAAGCTCGCGCCGACCATCGTCAAGGGCACTGTCCCGGCCGACGGCTTCGGCTCGACCGCCCTGGTCTCGCAGAACGATCTGCTCAGCGCCGCCGGGTCCGACGTCTTCACCTGGAAGTTCGTCGACCTGTACGGCATGAACACCGACCAGCTGGTGATATGGAACAGCTTCCTGGCCGGCAAGGCCGACGTCGCGGCGCTGACCAAGGGACTGCAGGAGATCACCGACAAGGTTCGTGAGGACGACTCGATCAAGAAGATCCAGGTCACGTGATCGATTCGGCAGCCGTTACGGACGCACCACCGGTCGCGCGCCGCAAGAAGGCACGCCGCAACCTGACGTTCGACCGGATCAGCTTCTTCGTGGTGTTCCTCGGGCTGCCGCTGGCGATCTTCCTGCTCTTCGTGGTCTGGCCGTTCGTGCAGGCGTTCTACTACTCCCTGACCGA
>JAVEDA010000506.1 GCA_030841195.1 Actinomycetota bacterium
TCGCGTTCTGCTGGCCGCTGTTCGTGCAGCCGGGCTCGGACCTCGCCGGGCGGTCCGACGCGCCGTGGCTGTTCGTCGTGCTGCTGCCGCTGCTGCTCGCGGTCGTGCTGGCCGAGGTCGCCGACGGCGGGATGGACGCGAAGTCGGTGGCAGTCCTCGGCGTGCTGGCCGCGGTCGGCGCGGCGCTGCGGCCGCTGGGCGGCGGGGTCGCCGGCTTTGAGCCGGTGTTCTTCCTGCTCGTCCTCGCCGGGCGGGCGCTGGGCCGCGGCTTCGGCCTGGTGCTCGGGTCGGTGACGCTGTTCGCCTCGGCGCTGATCACTGCGGGCGTCGGCCCGTGGCTGCCGTTCCAGATGCTCGCCGCCGGCTGGGTCGGCTTCCTGGCCGGCTGCCTGCCGCGGGCCACCGGACGCCGCGAGGTCGCGCTGCTCACGGCGTACGGCGCGGTGGCCGGGCTCGCCTACGGCGCGTTGATGAACCTCTGGCTGTGGCCGTTCACCACCGGCCTGGAGAGCAGCATCTCCTACGTCGCGGGCGCGCCGCTGACCGAGAACCTCGGCCGGTTCATCGCGTTCACCCTCGTCACCTCGCTGGGGTTCGACATCCCGCGGGCCGTCACCACCGCCGTCCTGGTCGCGGTCGCCGCCCGCCCGGTGCTGCTGGCGCTGCGCCGGGCCGCCCGCCGGGCCGAGTTCGAGGCGGTGCCGACGTTCGCCCCGCCGGTGCCAGACGGCACCATGGCCCAGTGACCGACCTCGACGACCTCGCCGGCTCCGTCCAGCGCCCCGACGACGAGGTACGCCGGTCGGCCCGCGCCCTGCTCGACGCCTCCCTCACCGGCCGGCTCGGCGACCTCGCGGTCTGGCTGGCCGGCGCCCAGGGCACGGCGCCGGCCGCTGCGCCGCGGCGGACCCGCCTGCTGCTGCTCGCCGACGAGGTGCCGGCCCGCACTGCGGCGGTGGCCGCAGGCACCGGGGTCGAGGTGCGGGTCGCGGGGCGCCTCGGCAACGCGGCGCGACGGGTCGACGTCGAGGACGCCTGCACGACCGGCGAGGCGCTGGCTGCCCTGCTCGCCGGGGCGACCATGGTCGACGAGGAGGTCGACGCCGGCACCGACCTGCTGGTGCTCGCCCTGCCCGACCCCGACCTGGCGGTGCCCACGGCCACCCTGGTGGGGCTGCTGACCCGCTCGGACGCGTCGATGGTGACGGCCACCGGGCAGGACGACGCGGCCTGGATGGTCGCCTGCGCGGCGACCCGGGACGCGATGCGCCGCGGCCGGCGACACGTCCCCCGGCAGGTCGAGCTGCTCGCCGCGGTCGGCGGTGCCGACCTGGCGGCCGCGGCCGGGGTCCTGCTGGCGGCCGCTGCCCGGCGTACTCCGGTGGTCATCGACGGCCCGG
Source organism: Actinomycetota bacterium (assembly GCA_030841195.1). GTDB lineage: Bacteria > Actinomycetota > Actinomycetes > JACCUZ01 > JACCUZ01 > JAVEDA01. Next base: position 1,401 of record JAVEDA010000506.1, read on the forward strand.
CCACGGCGGCGGCCGCGCTGGTCGCGGCCCGGCTGTCCTTCCGGGCACCTGACTGGTGGCTCGCGGGGACGCTCTCCCCCGACCCCGCGCACCGGCTGGCGCTGACCCGGCTCTCGCTCGAGCCGGTGCTGGACCTCGGACTGCGCGGCGACGACGGCACCGGCGCCCTGCTTGCCGTCCCGGTGCTGCGGGCCGCCCTCGCCTGATCTGTCACTGACGGGTGACAGAACGGCATAAATCGGGCAGGATGTGCGCACCTGGAGGTCCTGCCGTGGTCCGTCGTCGCACCGCCGTCCCGCTCGTCCTCGCCGCCCTTCTCGGCGGCCTCGTCGTCGCCGTCCCGCAGACGTCGGCCGCCGCGGTCACCCCGCCGGTCAAGGTGTGGGTCACCACCCCGGACGGCACCCAGCGCCTGTCCCCCGCGGACCCGGCCACCTTCACACCGGGCGGCTCCGACAAGCTGACCATCACGGTCGACCCGAGCCGCAGCTACCAGACCATGCGCGGCTTCGGCGCCTCGATCACCGACTCCTCCGCGGTCGTCCTGAGCCGGCTGCACCCGGCGGCGCGGACCGCCGCGATGACCGACCTGTTCAGCCCGACCCGCGGCGACGGGCTGTCGGTGCTGCGCCAGCCGATGGGCGCCTCGGACTTCGTGGCCGGCGACTTCTACACGTACGACGACGTGCCCGCGGGCGAGACGGACTACGCGATGGAGGACTTCACCATCGCCCATGACCGGCCGCGGATCCTGCCGTTGTTGCGCCAGGCGCTGGCGCTGGACCCCGACCTGACGGTGGTCGCCACGCCGTGGAGCCCGCCGGCCTGGATGAAGACGAACGGGTCGCTGATCGGCGGCCGGCTGATCGACACCCCGGCGATCTACCAGGCCTACGCCCAGTACTTCGTGAAGTTCGTGCAGGGCTACCGCAAGGCAGGTGTGCCGGTCGACGCGGTGACGCTGCAGAACGAGCCGCAGAACCGGCACCCCAGCGCGTACCCCGGCACCGACCTGCCCACGGCGCAGGAGGAGAAGCTGGCGGCCGCGGTCGACACGGCCTTCGACGCCGCGGGCCTCGACACGCTGATCCTCGGCTACGACCACAACTGGTCCGAGCACCAAGG
>JAVEDA010000010.1 GCA_030841195.1 Actinomycetota bacterium
CAACGGATCTTCTCCTTCCAAGCCATGTACGCCGGCCTGGCCCCGCAGGACGCCCTGGCGATCTACGCGGTGATCGCTTACCTCGACTCGGTCGCCGGCGTGTTCTACCCCAAAGGTGGGATGCACGCGGTACCCGTCGCGCTGGCCGGGGCAGCCGCCAAGCACGGGGTCGAGTTCCGCTACGACACCACGGTGGCCTCGGTGTCTGTGGCGCACGGGCGGGCCGACAGGGTGATCCTCAGCGACGGGTCACGGGTACCAGCCGACGTCGTCGTGCTGAACCCGGACCTGCCGATCGCCTACCGGGACCTGCTGGGCAGCCCGAAACGGCGACGGCTGCAATACTCGCCGTCCTGCGTTGTGCTCCACATCGGGTCTTCGGCGAGCTACTCCAAGATCGCCCACCACAACATCCACTTCGGAGCGTCCTGGCGGGGTACCTTCGACGAGATCATCCATCAGGGGCTGCTGATGAGCGACCCGTCGCTGCTGGTCACCAACCCACCGTCGGACAAGGGCCAGACCTACTACGTGCTCGCCCCGACCCCCAACCTCGACCGGGCGCCGCTCGACTGGCATGGCGGCCTCGGCGACCGGTACGCCGACGAGATCATGGGCGTGCTCGAACAGCGCGGCTACCTCGGCTTCCGAGCCGGGGTGCAGGTTCGGCAAGTGATCACCCCGGCGGACTGGGCCGACCAGGGGATGGCAGCCGGGACACCGTTCGCCGCGGCCCACACGTTCAGCCAGACCGGGCCGTTCCGGCCGCACAACCTGCACCCCCGGCTGCCCAACGTGGTCTTCACCGGCTCGGGCACCCGGCCCGGGGTCGGCGTCCCGATGGTGCTCATCTCCGGAAAGCTCGCCGCGCAGAGAGTCACGTCGTGACCGACTGCACCGAGCGGCACCCTGCCGCACTCGTCTACGGCCTGGACGGCGAGGGCCAGGAGGGCACGACACAGGAGACTCAGTCGTGACCGACCGCACCGAGCGCAGCGAGGGCCAGGAGGGCACGAGAAAGGAGGCTGGGTCGTGACCGACCGGGAGAGCCAGCTGGTCGAGCTCGTCGACGCCGACGGCGCGGTGATCGGCGCGAGCACCGTCGACGAGGCGCACCTCGCGCCCGGGCGTCTGCACCGGGCCTTCTCGGTCTTCCTGCGCGACCCGGCCGGCCGGGTGCTGCTGCAGCAACGGGCCGCGACCAAGACCCGATTCCCGCTGCGCTGGGCCAACACCTGCTGCGGGCACCCCCAGCCGGGCGAGGACGTGCCCACGGCCGCCGCCCGCCGGCTCGTCGAGGAGATCGGCATCGGCGGCATCGCCCTGGCCGAGGTCGGCATCTACTCCTACTACGCCGAGGATCCGGTGACCGGCCGGGTGGAATACGAGTACGACCACGTGCTGATCGGCGCCCTGCCCAGCTCCCGCGCGCTACTCCCGGACGCCACCGAAGTGGCCCAGCTGCGCTGGGAGACCGTGGCCTCGGTGCGCGCCGGGCTGGCGGCGGAGGCCTCCGCCTACGCGCCCTGGCTGGCCGGCGTCACCGACCGGCTCACCGAGTTTCTCGATCAGGAACGGGCATCGGGTGGTCGATGAAGCGCTGACTGCCGGAGCGGTCGCCCGACGTCTGGGCGTCGCGGTGACAACACTGCGCACCTGGCACCAGCGCTACGGCCTCGGCCCGAGCCACCACACCCCCGGCCAGCACCGCCGCTACAGCGGGGCGGACATGGACCGGCTGCAGGTAATGCGCCGGCTCACCGCCCAAGGTGTCACCCCCGCCGCGGCGGCCGCCTGGGCCCGGCGGATGCCCGACAACGCGACCGCGGCCAGCGCGCCTGGCATCCCGGCGTCGCCCGCGCCGGCCCAGACCCGCAACGGAGGCGGGTACGCCATCCCGGTGGGCCGAGCCGGCGCCACCGCCCGCGGACTGGCCCGGGCCGCGATCCGGCTGGACGCGCCCGCCCTGCGCGACATTCTCGAGCTGACCGTCACCGGCACCGGCGTGATCGGCGCGTGGGACGAGGTGCTGGTACCGGTCCTGGTCGGCGTCGGCGAACGGTACGCGGCGACCCGCAGGTTCATCGAGGTCGAGCATCTGATCTCCCGGGCCGCGACCGAGGTCTTCGGCGCCGTCCGCCGGCCACCGGCCACCGAGTTGCCCCAGGTGCTGCTGAGCGCCGTCGACGAGGAGCAGCACACGCTGCCGCTGGAGGCGCTCGCCGCAGCCCTGGCCGAGCTGGGCATCGCCAGCCGGCTGCTGGGCGCGCGGGTGCCGCCCCGGGCACTGGCGGACGCGATCGCCCGTACCGGTCCGCAGGTGGTGGTCCTCTGGTCCCAGCTGCGGTCCACCGGCAACCCGGCCCAGCTCGACGCGGTCCTGGCCGCACCGAACCGGCCCCTGCTGGTCGCGGCGGGCGGCCCCGGCTGGGCCGCAGTGCCCGCCGGCGTGACGACGCTGGACAACCTGACCGAGGCCGTGCAAGCCGTCAGCGCCGCCCTCGGGCCACGTTAGCCCAGGTCAGCGGCTCGCGGGATACCGGTTTGGAGGGGGCGCGGCGGATCACGTATGCTTTCCAAGCCTCAACGGGGCCGGTTGAGGCCCAACACCACCGGGGTTGCCGATGTGCAATGATGGCGGAGTTGCCCTCATCGTCTAGTGGCCCAGGACGCCGCCCTTTCAAGGCGGTAGCACGGGTTCGAATCCCGTTGGGGGTACGGCAGTAAACGGTACGCAGCAAGGTCCTGTGGAGCAGTTGGAGTGCTCGCCGCCCTGTCAAGGCGGAGGTCGCGGGTTCAAGTCCCGTCAGGACCGCAAGAAAAGCCAAGGCCAGGTAGCTCAGTTGGTACGAG
>JAVEDA010000036.1 GCA_030841195.1 Actinomycetota bacterium
GTGCGGTCTGGATTCGTGCGGTCTGGATCCGTGCGGTCTGGATCCGTGCGGTCTTGGCTGAGTTCGGTGGTGGTGCTGCGTCGTGGTGCAGTCAGCAGAACGGGTATGCCGGGGAGCTGGCAACCAGCCAGCCCCCCGGCATACCTGCTGGGTCAGGACAGAGCGGCGATGGCCGTGTCGACCTTGGTGCGCACCTCGTCGGGGAGCGGCGCGTAGCCGATCTCCTCGAGCGAGGCCTGGGTCTCGGCAGTAGAGAAGAAGGTCAGGAAGCTCTTGACCAGCTTGGCCTTGTCCGCCGGTAGCCCCTTCGAGCAGGCGATCTCATAGGTCACCAGGTCGATCGGGTAGGCACCCGGCGTTTTGGTGGCGTAGTCGAGCTCGAGGCGCAGGTCGTTGCCCGTGCCCACCGACTTGGCCGAGGCCACCGCGGCGCCCACCGACTCACCAGTCAGCTCGACCGGCCCGGCACCGTTGTCGACCTTGGCGATCCCCAGGTTGTTGTCCCTGGCGTACGACCACTCGACGTACGTGATCGAGTTGGGGGTGGTCTTGACGCCGTCGGCGACGCCGGAGGACTTCTCCCGGCCCTCGCCGGCCCCCGGCCACACCTTGGACGGCTCGTCGGTCCAGGCGCCGCCGCCGGCACCCGCGAGGTACTTCTGGAAGTTCTCGGTGGTGCCGGACTCGTCACTGCGGAAGAAGACCTTGATCTTCTCGCTGGGCAGCTTGACGCCCTTGTTCAGCGCCGCGATGGCCGGGTCGTCCCAAGTCTTGATCTCGCCCTTGAACAGCTTGGCGGCGACCGCGGGGGTCAGCACCAGGCCGTCGACCCCGTCCAGGTTGTAGGCCATCGCGATCGGGCCGACGACCATCGGGATGTTCCAGGCCTCGTTGCCGCCGCAGCGCTTCGTGGCGGCATCCACCTCGCCGGCGTCGGCCTTGAGGGCTGAGTCGGAGCCGGCGAAGTCGACCTGGCCGGCGTTGAACTGCTCGACACCCGCACCGGAACCAGTCGGGTTGTAGTTGATGGTGGCGTCCGCGCAGTCAGCGGTGTAGTTCGCGATGACCTCGTCGATCGCGTTCTGCTGGGCGGACGAGCCCTCGGCGTTCAGCGTGCCTGCGAGGCAGGTGTCGCTCGACGGGGCTGCGCTGGACCCGCCGTCCGCGGCACTGGCGCTGGGGCCGTTGTCGTCGCTGCCGCACGCCGTGAGGAGCAGGCCGCCGACGGCAAGGACCGCGGCGGTGCGGGAGAAGCGGGTGAGCTGCACGGTGGTGTCCTCCAAGGACGTCTGCTGTCGATGTCTCGTGACATGGCGGACGCTAGGGAGGACAGGTGACCGGTTGGCTCGGTCAGGGTGAACGGGAGGTGAACGGGTCACGGCTGAACATCAGGTCGGTCTCCCACCGGGTGAACCCGAGCGCCTGGTAGAGCCGGATCGCCGCCGTGTTGTCGGCGTCGACGTAGAGCATCGCGTCGGGCAGCCCGAGGTGCCGCAGGTGCTGCAGCCCCACCAGCGTCAGCGCCCGGCCGAGGCCGGTGCCGCGCTCGCCGGCATCGACCCCCAGCACGTAGACCTCACCGATCGGGTCGTGGCCGTGGTGCGACCCGGTGCCGCCGTGCACCTTGGTCCAGTGGAAGCCGACCAGCCGGTCGTCCCGCTCGGCGAGGAAGAACCCGTGCGGGTCGAACCACGCCTCGGCCACCCTCCGGTGCAGGTCGTCGACGGTCCAGTCGCCCTGCTCGGGGTGACCGGCGAAGACCGCCGCGTTCAGGGCGACCCACGCCTGGTCGTCGCGACCGGGCTCGAAGGTCCGCACCGTCACGCCGGGCGGCAGGTCGGCCTGCGGCAGGGCGGCGTACAGGGACCGGCGCATCTGCCACAGCGCCCGTGACTGGCGGAAGCCGAGGGCGGCGGCCAGCGCGGCCGCCCCCGGGTGCCCGCCGTGTGCCCACAGCCGCAGCCGGCCGTCCGGCGTCTCGGCGAGGGTGGCCGCGACGAGCAGGCGCCCCAGACCCTTTCGCCGGTACGCCGGGTGCACCACCACTTCGGCGCTCGCTCCGGCGACCTCGTCGGTCACGTCGAGGTGTCCGTAGGCCACCAGCCGGGGCCCTTGCCAGACCAGCACGTTGCGCACCCGCTGGTCGCCGCCGTAGCGCAGGTGCAGCATCACGTGCTCGGACAGCGGCCGGACGCCGTCGGCCTCGGTGGCCGCCTCGGCGAGCGTGCTCACCGCGCGCACCTCGTCGGCGTCGAGCGGCCCGACCACCTCGACGGCCGGCCGGTCCTGCAGCTCGGTGGGCCCCACGACGGCACCTTAGGACCTGACCCGCCCGTCGAACGGCATCCCCGGCGTCCTCATCCTCCGTGCCGGTTCCCGCTCGATTGGTATTGACAATCGTTTTCACTAACGTGAAAATGATTGTCATGTTGCCTCGGCGCCTGACGCTCACGACTGTTGCCCTGTTCACGCTGATTGCTCCGTCCGGCTGCGGTTACGCGTCGGAGGCTGGCGCTGGTGGCGCTGGGCGCCTTCAGGTAGTGGCGTCGTTCTACCCGCTGCAGTGGGTTACGGCCCAGGTGGCCGGCGACCGGGCGGACGTCGGGTCGCTGACCAAGCCGGGCGCCGAGCCGCATGACCTGGAGCTGACGCCCCGGGATGTCGCCACAGTCGCCGACGCGGACCTCGTGGTCTACCTGGGCGGCTTCCAGACGGCGGTAGACGACGCAGTGGACCAGGAGGCCGGCAACAGGGCCCTGGACGTGTCAAAGTCGGCCGACCTCTCGCTGAGGTACACGCCGATCGAGGAAGGCGAGCAGCACTCCGAGGAGGCCGGCTCGACGGATCCGCACTTCTGGCTGGACCCCATTCGGCTGTCCCACGTCGTCGGCCAGGTGACTGACCGGCTCGTCCGGCTCGACCCCACCCACGCCGGGCAGTTCCGCCGCAACGCCGCCGACCTGCGTGCTCGGCTGCGGACGGTGGACTGGGAGTACCGGTCCGGGCTCGCACACTGCGCCAACCCGGACCTGGTGACCAGTCACAACGCGTTCGGCTACCTGGCCCAGCGCTACGGGCTCACCCAGGTGGGCATCACCGGGCTGACGCCCGACCAGGAACCCAAGCCGGGGGACCTCGCCGACGTCACCGCCTTCGTTCGGGCTCACGATGTCCGGACCATCTACTACGAGACGCTCGTCAGCCCGGCCATCGCGCAGACAGTGGCGGCAGAGACGGGCGCGAACACGGAGGTGCTGGACCCCATCGAGGGGCTCACCAAGGACTCCCAGGGCCGGGACTACCTGCAGGTGATGCGTGCCAACCTGGCCAACCTGCGCCGGGGGCAACCGTGCACGTGACGGGAACCGTGGGTCCTGGCTCCCCGGTGGTCGAGCTGCGTGGCGCCGCGGTGGGTTACGGCGATCGGCCGGTGATCCGCGACATCGACTTCACGCTGACAGCAGGCGAGGTCGTGGTGCTGCTCGGGCCCAACGGTGCCGGGAAGTCGACGGTGGTCCGGGGCATTCTCGGACTCGCCCCGCTGATGGCCGGCACGCTGTCCCTGTTCGGCGTCCCGGCCGATCGGTTCCGGGATCGGCACCGCCTCGGCTACGTTCCGCAGCGGCACACCATCGTGGGCGGCGTGCCGTCCACGGTCACCGAAGTCGTCGCCTCGGGCAGGCTGGCGCTGCGGCGCCCGTTCGCCAGACTGCGCCCCCACGACCGGGAGGCGGTCGCGGCCGCCATCGGCGTGGTCGGGCTCTCCGATCGGTCCGGGGCGAGCGTCGCAACCCTGTCCGGCGGCCAGCAACGGCGGGTCCTCATCGCGCGGGCCCTCGCGGCAGAACCCGACGTCCTGGTGATGGACGAGCCGACAGCCGGCGTCGACGCCGCCAACCAGGAGATCTTGGCCGCCACCTTGCAGACCCTGGTGCAGGGCGGTCGAACCCTGCTGCTGGTCGCCCATGAACTCGGTCCCCTCGAACGCATGGTCCAGCGGGTGGCGGTGATGCGCGACGGGCGCATGACGTACGACGGGCCGCCCATCTCCGGCGGCGACGGCGCCTACCACCGCGAGCGGCAGGGTCACGTGCACCACCTCGACCTCGGCCGCCGCGCTGAGCTCGGGCTCGGTCTGACCGGGGACACTCGATGACCGGTGAGCTCTTGCAATACGGCTTCATGCAGCGGGCCCTGATCGCCGCTCTGCTCGTCGGACTGACCGCCCCCTCGGTGGGCGTCTATCTCGTGCAGCGTCGGCTGGCGCTGATCGGCGACGGCATGGGCCACGTCGCGCTCGCGGGAGTGGCCCTCGGGGTGTTGACCAGCACCCAGCCCGTGCTGACCGCGCTGGGCGCCGCGGTTGCCGGCGCAGTCGCCATCGAGCTGATGCGAGCAAGCGGTCGCAGCAGCGGCGACGTCGCGCTCGCGATCATGTTCTACGGCGGCATCGCGAGCGGTGTCGTCCTGATCAGCCGTGCTCCCGGCGGAACCCCTGCGAATCTCAACGCGTACCTGTTCGGGGCGATCACCACCACCTCCCGCGCCGACCTCGTCGTGTTCGCCGTCCTGGCCGCCCTGGTGCTGCTCGCAACCCTGGGCCTCGCGCCGCGGTTCTTCGCCGTCAGCAACGATGAGGAGTACGCGCGCGCCGCCGGCCTGCCGGTCCTCGGCTACAACCTGCTGTTGGCCGTGATCACGGCGGCCACGGTCGTCATCAGCATGCGGGTGGTAGGCCTGCTGCTCATCAGCGCACTCATGGTCGTTCCGGTCGCCACCGCGCAGCTCGTCACCGGAAGCTTCCGGACGACCGTCCTTCTCTCCCTCGGCATCGGTCTGGTGGTCGCCGTCGGCGGGACCGCCGGCTCCTACTACGCCGACACGCCCTCCGGGGGCAGCATCGTCGTCCTCGCCGTCGCCACCTTCGCCGTCACGTCCGTCGCCACCCGGCTCCGGAGTGCGCTGACCCGCCGGACCCGGGAGCAACCTGGACCGGTGCCGGGATGAACCGGGCCGTGAGAAAGTACCTGCCGATGGACATGCCTTCGTCCCCGCCGCGGCCGACCCGGCAGCGTGCTGCCGTCGCCGCGGCCCTGGCGCGCACCGACGACTTCCGCAGCGCCCAAGAGCTGCACACGATGTTGCGAGCGAGCGGCGAGCCGATCGGCCTGACCACCGTCTACCGGGCGCTGCAAGCCATGGCCGAGGCGGACGAGGTGGACGTGCTGCGGACCGACGACGGCGAGGCTGTCTACCGCCGCTGCAGCACAGGCCATCACCACCACCTCGTCTGCCGTCACTGCGGACGCACCGTCGAGGTGGACGGCCCCACTGTCGAGCGTTGGGCGGTGCGGGTGGCGGAGCAGGCCGGCTTCTCCGACGTCAGCCACACCCTCGAGGTCTTCGGGACCTGCGCCGCCTGCGCCGAGAAGCGCCGCCGCGCGGGCTCCGACGGCTGACGTCCCACCACGCGACACCGCCAGTAGCCCCAGGTCAGGGAATGGCGACGATCCGGTTCAGCGCCGGCGGCGAGATGCCCGCGCTGCCAGCCGCGTGGAAGGCGTCCACCAGGGCGTCGATGTCCTGCAGGCCCCGAGCGCCTGGGTGCCCTCCCTGAACACCGTGAAGCCGTCACCGCCGGTCGCAAGGAAGTTGTTCAAGGTCGCCCGGAACGAGTCGGTCGGCTGCACCTCCACGCCGTTGACCCACATCCTGCCGACCTTCCTGCGCAGCTGACGGCAGTCGGGCTGGACTCGTACGTGAACGTGGACGAGACCTGCAGGGTCTTGCTGACCGTCTGCGCTCCGCAGCCCGCGTACTGCTCCTGTAGCCGGCGCCGGATCATGTCGCCGGTCATCGTCTCGGTGACCAGGCTGTTGCCGTAAAGCTGCACCGTCAGACCAGCACGTTGCGCACCCGCTGGTCCCCGCCGTAGCGCAGGTGCAGCATCACGTGATCGGACAACGGCCGGACGCCGTCGGCCTCGGTGGCCGCCTCGGCGAGCGTGCTCACGGCGCGCACCTCGTCGGCGTCGAGCGGCGCCCCACCACCTCGACGGCGGCATTTCGGTCAAACGCGCCACCCCGGGTCTTCCGCCGCCGCGGCGCCAGGGCTAGGTTGCGGCCACCCTTCCGACATCTCTAGGAGCACCATGTCCGCATCCGGACCCCGCCGCCGCCGCATGATGGCGGCCCTCGCAGCAGCCGCCACCCTGGCTCTCGTCGCTGCCCTGCCCGGCCAGGCATCCAACGCCGCGGGCAAGCCGGCCGCGCCCGGCAAGACGCAGATAGACATCCAGCTGCTGTCGTTCAACGACTTCCACGGCAACCTCAAGCCGCCGACCGGCTCAAGCGGCCGCCTGACCACGGGCTACGTCGAGACCCAGGCAAAGGACAGCGCAGGCAACCCGGTGTTCAACCCGGACGGATCGCCCAAGCTCCAGGCGACGGCGGTAACCCAGGACGCGGGTGGCGTGGCCAACCTGGCCAGCAAGCTGCGGGCGCTGCGGGCGGGCCACGAGCACTCGATCACCGTCGCCGCGGGCGACCTGATCGGCGCGTCGCCGCTGCTCTCGGCCGCCTTCCACGACGAGCCGACCATCGAGGCGATGAACGAGCTGGGGCTCGAGGCCACCTCGGTCGGCAACCACGAGTTCGACGAGGGCTACCAGGAGCTCCAGCGGATGCAGGCCGGCGGCTGCCTCGCCGACGGTGACGGCGCCAACAACCAGAACAGCTGCCCGGACGGGTCCTTCGGGGGTGCCGACTTCCAGTACCTCGCGGCCAACGTCAAGTACGCCGGCACCGACACGACGATCCTGCCCGCCTACACGGTGAAGAACATCAAGGGTGCCAAGATCGGCTTCATCGGCATGACCCTCAAGGAGACGCCGAGCATCGTCACGGCGTCCGGCGTCGCCGGGCTGGAGTTCACCGACGAGGTCGCCACCGCGAACGCACTCGTCCCGGTGCTCAAGGCCCAGGGCGTCAACGCGATCGTGGTGCTTCTCCACCAGGGCGCGGTGCCCTCGGGCACGACGTTCACGGGTGCCTCGGGCAAGGTCTACAACGTGGCGGCTCCCTACGACGCGGCCTGCGGCAGCGTCCCGCTGAGTGCCAAGGACTCGCCCGTCATCCCGATCGCCGAGAACCTCGACCCGGCGATCGACATGATCATCTCCGGTCACACCCACCAGCCCTACGTCTGCAGCATCCCGGACCCGTCCGGCCACAACCGGATGGTGACCAGCGCGTCGTCGTTCGGCCGCCTGGTGACCGAGACGAACCTGACCTACGACCGGCGTACCCAGGACATCGTCCGCACGTCCGTCAACAGCACGAACGTGATCGTCAACCGACTGGCCACACCGGCCCCGGACCTCACGGCCCTCGTCACCAAGTACGACGACCTGGTGAAGCCGATCGCCAACAAGCTCCTCGGCACGATCACCGAGAACATCACCCAGTCGCAGAATCCGGCCGGGGAGTCGACCCTGGGTGACCTGATCGCCGACGCGCAGGTTGCCGACCCGTCCGTCGTCACCGGCGGCCAGACACCGGTGGTCGCGTTCATGAACCCCGGTGGCATCCGGGCCGACCTCACCTACGCCGAGAACCCGGACCCGACCGACACCTTCGACGAAGGTGACGGCGTCGTCACCTACGAGGAGGCGTTCAACGTCCAGCCGTTCAACAACTACGACGTGTCGATGGACATGACCGGCGCCCAGATCTATTCGCTGCTCGAGCAGCAGTGGGCCGGCGGCAACCTCGCTGCGGGGGCGAAGGTCCTTCAGGTGAGCTCGGGCTTCGCCTACCGGTGGAACCCGGCCGTCGCGGCAGGCACGGGCAACCGGGTGATCCCCGGGTCGGTGACCATCAACGGCGTGGTCGTGGCCAATGACAGCAGCCAGACGTTCCGGGTCGTCGCGAACAACTTCTTGGCCGACGGCGGCGACAACTTCGCCGCGTTCAAGGACGCGACGAACAAGTACATCGGCGGTCTCGACATCGACGCCTTTGCGAACTACCTGGCGGGGCACTCGCCCTACACGCCGCCGGCGCGGACCCGGATCACCACCGGCACTAGCTGACCGGCATCACCTGAGCGCACGACGGGGCGCCACCCACGCCAGGGTGGCGCCCCGTCGTACGTCGTGATGCAGTTTTCGGTACGCCGGGGAGCTCAGCCCGCGGGCGACGGGACCGGCGTCGGGGCGGGCGCCGCCACCGGCGCCT
>JAVEDA010000049.1 GCA_030841195.1 Actinomycetota bacterium
GTTCGGGGGCTCGTGGGGCTACCAGGTCTCGTCGTACTTCGCGCCGACCTCCCGGTTCGGGAGTCCGGACGACTTCCGCTATCTCGTCGACACGCTGCACCAAGCAGGCATCGGCGTCATCGTCGTCTGGGTGCCGGCGCACTTCCCCAAGGACGCCTGGGCGCTGGCCAACTTCGACGGCACCGCCCTGTACGAGCACCCCGACCCGCGCCGCGGTGAGCAGAAGGACTGGGGCACGCTCGTCTTCAACTTCGGGCGCACCGAGGTCCGCAACTTCCTCGTCGCGAACGCCCTGTTCTGGCTCGAGGAGTTCCACATCGACGGGCTGCGCGTCGACGCGGTCGCCTCGATGCTCTACCTCGACTACTCGCGCGAAGAGGGCGAGTGGGTGCCGAACGAGTTCGGCGGCCGGGAGAACCTCGAGGCGGTGTCGTTCCTGCAGGAGGTCAACGCCACGGCGTACCGCCGGGTGCCGGGGATCGTCACGATCGCCGAGGAGTCTACCGACTGGCCGGGTGTCACCCGCCCGACGCACCTGGGCGGGCTGGGTTTCGGGTTCAAGTGGAACATGGGGTGGATGCACGACTCGCTGGCCTACATGGCCAACGAGCCGATCTACCGCCAGTACCACCACCACCAGATGACGTTCTCGCTCGTCTACGCGTACTCCGAGAACTACGTGCTGCCGATCAGCCACGACGAGGTGGTGCACGGCAAGGGCTCGTTGCTGCGCAAGATGCCCGGCGACCGGTGGCAGCAGCTGGCCAACGTCCGGGCCTACCTCGCCTTCATGTGGGCGCACCCGGGCAAGCAGCTCATCTTCATGGGGTCGGAGTTCGGCCAGGAGTCGGAGTGGGCCGAGTCGCGCTCGCTGGACTGGTGGCTCACCGACCACCCGGAGCACCAGGGCGTGCAGACGCTGGTGCACGACCTCAACCGGGTCTACACCGAGAGCCGGTCGCTCTGGTCACGCGACTCCGACCCGGGCGGCTTCTCGTGGATCGACGCCAACGACGCCGGCAACAACGTGTTCTCGTTCTTCCGCACGGGTGACGACGGCTCGGTGCTCGCGTGCGTGGCCAACTTCGCGGCGATCCCGCACGAGGGCTACCGGATCGGGCTGCCGATGGCCGGCCGGTGGGACGAGGTGCTCAACACCGACGCCGAGGCCTACACCGGCAGCGGCATCGGGAACTTCGGTGCCGTCGACGCCGGCGGCGAGGGCTGGCACGGGCAGCCGGCCTCGGCCACCCTGCGGGTGCCGCCCCTCGGCACGGTCTGGCTCCGCCACCGCCCCTCCTGACCGATGCAGCCGGGAATCGACCACGTAAAGCACGTCAGCGGACGCGACAGCACGTCTGCACGCGTGCTGTCGTGTCCGCCGGCGTGATGTCGGGCGCCCGGGCGGGCGTCGTCAGCCTGGTCTACGAGACGCACTCGACCACGCTGGACAACGAGGCCGGCCGGTGCACCGGGTGGCAGCCGGGCGAGCTGTCCGCGGCCGGGGTCGAGAACGCCCGCGAGCTCGGCCGCCGGCGCCGGGACGACGGCATCGACCTGGTGGTCAGCTCGGACCTGCACCGAGCCGTGCAGACGGTGGACGTCGCGTTCGCGGAGTCGATCGTGACCCGCCGCACCGACCGACGCCTCAGGGAGTGCGACTTCGGTGACCTCACCGGGGCCCCGGTCGAGGTGGTGCACGCCCAGCGCCGGGCCCGCGTCGACACCCCGTTCCCCGGCGGCCAGAGCTATCGGGAGGTCGCCGACGGGGTCGCCGAGCTGCTCGCCGAGCTGCGGCGCGACCACGGCGGCGAACGGGTGCTCCTCGTCGGTCACGCCGCGACCCGCTACGCCCTCGACCACCTCCTGACCGGGCGGCCGCTCGAGTCGGCGGCTGCCGCCCCGTTCGGGTGGCGGGAGGGCTGGGAGCACGTCCTCGGCCCCGTCCTGCCGGAGCTCTCCGTGCTCGACGGTTCAGCGGTGCTCGCGGCCGAGGACGTGCTCACCCCGGTCTACCGGGCACACGCGGCCCGACCCGGGTTCCGCTGCACCACGCTGCTCCTCGACGGCACCATGGCCGGGTTCGCCTACGGCTACACCGGCCAGCGCGGGCAGTGGTGGACCGACGCGGTCGCGGCCCGGGTGCCGGCGGAGCTCGCGGACGAGTGGCTCGGTGGCCACTTCGAGCTGGTCGAGATGGCGGTCTCACCGGAGCACCAGGGCCGCGGCTTCGGGGCTGCGCTGGTCGACCGCCTGCTGCTCGGGCTGCCGCACGACCGGGCTCTCCTCACGGCGTACGACGACGAAAGCCCCGCGCCGCGGCTCTACCGGAGGTTGGGCTGGGAGCTGCTGGCGACGGGTGCCCTCGACGGGAAGGACCTGTGGGGACTGCGACTGACGTCATGACGACGTTTGCACGTGCGATGCCGGGAGACAAGAGGGCCAGAGTCCCCTACCGCCTCCGAACGGAGCCCCCGATGAACACCCGAACCATCGCCATCCTGGCGCTCGTCATCGTTGTGGTCCTCGTCATCTTCCTGTTCCTCCGGTAGCCGGATCAGAACAGCGCGTTGGCCAGTGCGGTGCGGGCCTTGGCGACCCGGTCGTCCTGGTTGCCCACCAGCTCGAACAGGCTGACCAGATGGGTGCGCGCGGCGTCCCGCTCGGAGCCGGACAGCCGCCGCACCAGGTCGAGCAGCCGGTTGAACGCGTCCTCCACCTGACCCCCGAGGAGGTCCAGGTCGGCCACCGCCGCCTGTGCTGCGACGTCGTCAGGGTTCTCCGCTGCGGTCTTCCGCACGGCACGCTCGTCGACGGCCTGGGTCCGCCGCAGCAGCTCGACCTGGCCGAGTCCGGCCTGGGCGTCGGCGTCGCCCGGCGACTGGTCCAGCAGCGACCGGTAGGCGGCCGCCGCCGCGTCGAGGTCGCCGCGCTCGATCGCGTCGTACGCCTCGTCGTAGCGGGGGTCGACCTCCGGCTCGGTCTCGGCGACCGGCGCGTCCCCGACCTGGACCCGGCCGCTCACCCCGTTGGCCTCGGCCACCCGCAGCAGCTCGTCGAGGTACTGGCGCACCTGAGCCTCGGGCAGCGCGCCCTGGAACAGCGGGATGGGCTGGCCCTTCACCACCGCGAACACGGCGGGGATGCTCTGCACCTGGAAGGCCTCACCCAGTCGCGGGTTCGCGTCCAGGTCGACCTTCGCGAGCAACCAGCGTCCGTCGTCGGCCGCGGCGAGCCGCTCGAGCACCGGGCTGAGCTGCTTGCACGGGCCGCACCAGTCGGCCCAGAAGTCGATCACTACCGGCACGGTCATGGACTGGTCGACCACGGCCTGGAAGCCGGCTTCGTCGACGTCGACCACCAGGCCGCCCACCGCTGCGGGCGCACCGGTCCCGGCTGCGCCTGCAGGTGCCGCCGGCTTCGCGAGTGCGGAGAGGTCGACGGCGCCGTAGGGGTTGATGTTCGACTGGCTCATGCTCCCCAGCGTAGTTGGCCGTCGCGGCCGACTCCGACCGGCAGACTGCGGCACCCAGGACCGGGGCCGACGCCAACACCCGGTTCGCCGGCAGCATGTCCTTCGTCTACCTGCACGTGGCGTCGACACGGCTGCGGTCAACGAGCTGGTGCGGACCGAGATCGAGCGCACCGAGCAGCAGCTCGCCGTTCGCCAAGTAGCCGGCGACGGCTAGAACCGCGGCGGCTCGCGGTAGTCGCCCCACTCGGCGCGCAGCGCGTCGCAGATCTCGCCGAGGGTGGCCTCGGCCCGGGCGGCGTCCAGCATCGCCGGCACCATGTTCGCGTCACCGCGGGCCGCCTCGACCATCCGGGTCAACGCCGCCTGCACGGCCTCGTCGTCACGGGCCGCGCGGCGCTCGGCCAGCACCCGCTTCTGCTCGCGCTCGACCTCGTGGGAGACCCGGAGGATCTCCAGCGGCTCCTCGACGGTCTTGGTGTGCACGTTGACGCCGACGATCTTCTTCTCGCCCTTCTCCAGGGCGGTCTGGTAGGTGAACGCGGCCTCGGCGATCTCGGACATGAACCAGCCGTCCTCGATGCCGCGCAGCAGCCCGGACGTGATCGACCCGTCCGAGCCCATCTCCCGGATCCGGGCGAAGACGGCCTCCGCCTCGGCCTCGATCCGGTCGGTCAGCGCCTCGACGTACCAGGAACCGCCCAACGGGTCGGCCACGTTCACCACGCCGATCTCGTCCATGATCACCTGCTGGGTGCGCAGCGCGATCTCGGCCGCCTTCTCGCTCGGCAGCGCGAGCACCTCGTCCAAGGCGTTGGTGTGCAGCGAGTTGGTGCCACCCAGCACCGCGGCCAGGGCCTCCACCGCCGTACGCACGATGTTGTTGTCCGGCTGCTGCGCGGTCAGCGAGACACCCGCCGTCTGGGTGTGGAACCGCAGCCACTGCGCCTTCTCGGTCGTGGCGCCGTAGACGTCGCGCAGCCAGCGGGCCCAGATCCGCCGCGCGGCCCGGAACTTCGCTATCTCCTCGAAGAAGTCCAGGTGCGAGTCGAAGAAGAACGACAGCCCGGGCGCGAACTCGTCGACGTCCAGCCCGCGCGCGAGCCCCAGCTCGACGTAGCCGAACCCGTCGGCGAGGGTGAACGCCAGCTCCTGCGCGGCCGTCGAGCCGGCCTCCCGGATGTGGTAGCCGGAGACCGAGAGCGGCTTGTACGCCGGGATGTGCTCGACGCAGTACTCCATCAGGTCCCCGATCAGGCGCAGGTGCGGCTCCGGCGGGAACAGCCACTCCTTCTGCGCGATGTACTCCTTGAAGATGTCGGTCTGCAGCGTCCCGTTGAGCACACCGAGGTCAACGCCCTGCCGCTCGGCCGCGACCAGGTACATGCAGAACACCGGCACCGCCGGGCCGGAGATGGTCATCGAGGTCGTGACCTCGCCCAGCGGGATGTCGGCGAACAGCATCTCCATGTCGTACGCCGAGTCGATCGCCACCCCGCAGTGCCCGACCTCGCCCAGCGACTGCGTGTCGTCGGAGTCGCGACCCATCAGGGTGGGCATGTCGAAGGCCACCGACAGGCCGCCGCCGCCGGCAGCCAGGATCATCTTGTAGCGCTCGTTGGTCTGAGTGGCGTTGCCGAAACCCGCGAACTGCCGGATCGTCCAGGACCGGCCGCGGTAGCCCGTCGGGTACAGCCCACGGGTGAACGGGAACTCCCCCGGCCAGCCGATCCGCTCGAACCCCTCGACGGTGTCCCCCGGCCGGGGCCCGTAGACGGGTTCGACCTCGACCCCGGACAGCGTGGTGAAGTCCGCGTCCCGCACCGGGACGGCGTCGAAGCGGCGCTGCCAGCGGTCCCGGCCCTGCTGGATCTCGTCGGCGTCCACGCGGCTCCTCGCAGCTAAGAACATCGGACCTGACGCGCCCGCCGGAGCGTGGTGTGACGCGGGATCGCCGCGACACCGGATCGACGTCATGTCGGTTTGGTGCCCCGAGCGTACCCGCCATGGGCCTAGGCTTCTCAGACGCCGATGGAGGGGTCATGGACGGGGAGAATTTCGCGGTGAACCGAACGGGTGCCTCTGGCGTCCTCGGTTCATGGCTGGCGTCGTGGTGACTGCGGGTGCAGCCCGCGCACGGGGTGCCGCTGTGACCCGTGATGAAGCCGCGCGTGCTCTCTGGAACGCCCACTACGCCCAGCTCGCCGGGTGGTGCGCGTCACTGGTGGGGGACCGGGACGCCGCGCACGAGATCGCCTCCGAGGCGTTCACCCGCCTCCTGTCCAAATGGCTGACCGTGCACGATCCCAAGGGTTACCTCTACGTCACCGCCTCCAACCTGGTGCGGGACCGCTGGCGCCGGGAACAGCGCGACCGCAAGCTGCAGGCCCGGCTCGAGGAGACCACCCCCGTCTCCACTCCGGCATGCGACCCATGGCTGCACGACCTGGTCGAGCGGCTGCCCGAACGGCTGCGCACACCCGTCCTGCTCCACTACTGGGCCGACATGAGCGTGGCCGAGATCGCCGCGGCCCTGCACAAGCCCGAAGGAACAGTCAAGCGGATGCTGTTCGACGCCCGGGCCCGCCTCCACGGATGGCTGGAGGAAGACCGGTGACCGGCCCCGTCCGGCGCCACCGGGTCGCGCCGCTCGCTCCCCCGCCCGGCCAGTTCACGGCCGTCCTCCGGGAGGCGAACCGGCGGCGTTACCACCGGGCCGCGGCCTTCTGCGGTGTGACCGGTGTCTTCCTCGCCGGCATCTTCGGCGGGCTGGCCATGGGCGGCGGCCCGAGCGGCGTCCGGAGCACGATCGTGTCGGCCGCGGGCCGCCTCGGCGATGCCTCCACGACGACGGTCACGGCGACTCGGGACTCCCGCGCCAGCGCAGCCAGATCGACGCGGTCCGGGACGGCTCCGCCGGAGCAGGTCAAGAAGACGTACCTGCGGGGCGAGATCCTCAACGCGTCCGGCGCGCCGGTGAGCGGCCTCTACGTCTACTCCGGCGTCCTCACGGCCCACGGCTTCGTCCCGAACAAGTCGCCGGCCCGGACCAACAGCGTCGGCTGGTACATGATCGCCTGCACCGGTGGGCCGCTGCTTGTGACCTCATGGCCGCTCAACCTCCCCATCGGCCCGGTCGCCGGCGGGTCCTACGCGGCCCGCTTCATCGACACACCCAGCTGCGGCATGACCAAGCACCACGTCGTGACCCGGGTCGAGGAGGGCGCTGTCGTCCAGGGCGACATCCGCGCCGACGTGGCTTGCCCGGGGACCGGGTTCACGCTGTGGCTCTGGATCGGCGGCGACCGCAGCGCGTCCGTCCGGATCAGCGGCTTGCAGGAGGGCAGCCGCTACCGGGTCAGCGGTGCTCCCGTCGGGACGTCGGTCGTCGGCGCCTACGGTCGAACGTACGACGTCACGCTGTCGTCCGGACAGACCGTCGAGCAGGACATCACCATGGTCTGCCCGACTGCACTCACGACGACCCCGAAGGCGACGACGACGCCGACTCAGACACCGACCGGCACCGAGTCATCGCCGCCGGCCGACGGGTCGCCCTCGACGGGTGGCACTGGGGATCCCCCGGGTGGCACCGGGACCGCGAGCCCGACCGGCACCGGGTGAGAAGGCTGGCGTCGTGGTGACGGCGGGCGCGTTCGGTGCAGATGACGCCGCGTCGGCCCGGGAAGAGGCTGCGCGCGCGCTCTGGAACGACCACTACGCCCCGCTCGCCCGGTGGTGCGCGGCAATGGTGGGGGACCGGGACGCCGCGCACGACATCGCGGCCGAGGCGTTCGTCCGCCTCCTGTCCAAGCGGATCACCGTGCACGATCCCAAGGGATACCTCTACGTCACCGCCGCCAATCTGGTGCGGGACCGCTGGCGCCGAGAGCAGGGTGACCGCAAGCTGCCGGCCCGGCTCGAGGAGACGATCCCCGTGTCCACCCCGGCGAGCGACCCGCGGCTGCGCGACCTGGTCGAGCGGCTGCCCAAGCGGCTGCGCACGCCCGTCCTGCTGCACTACTACGCCGACCTGAGCGTGGCCGAGGTGGCCGCCGCCCTGTACAAGCCCGAAGGAACCATCAAGAGGATGTTGTTCGACGCCCGGGCCCGCCTCGCCGGATCGCAGGAGGCGGCTCAGTGACTCACCTGCCGCCCGAGATGCCACGTCGCCGGATCGAGCCGCTGCCCCCGCCCCCGGAGGCCTTCGAGACGGTGCTGCACCGGGCCCGGGCCCGGCGCTACCGACGGCTGAGCACCGTGGTCGCGGTCACCGGCGTGTTCCTGGCCGGCCTGTGGGGCGGCCTGGCGATGGCCGGCGGCGTGGCCGGCGTCCAGAACACGGTGGTCGGCTTTGCGAACAAGACCAGCGACCTCGTCAAGGCAGACGAGCCGACCGAGTCGCCGACCACCAGCCCGGCGAAGGTCGTCCCGCCGACTGGCGGTCGCTCCACCAGCGCCCCGGTCACCACAAGCGCGTCCCCCACCGACACCGGCCACGCCCGGATGGCGATGCTGCGCGGACTCGTCGTCGACAGAGACGGCGCTCCCGTGGTCGGGATGTTCGTCTACACCGGGACCCGGTCAGGCGGCTCGTTCATCCCTCGGGCCACCCCGTCGGCGGTCACGAACGACCAGGGCCGGTACGCGGTGCCGTGCACCGACGACCCGGTGCTGCTGACCCCGTGGACGCTGAACGAGTCGCGCGCCGCCGCGACAGGACGCTGGGCGGCGACGTACGTGACGTCCCCGAAGTGCTCCACGGATGTCGCGTCGACCGTGACCGAGGTTCTGCCGTCCGCGTCCGTCGAGGGGCACGTGAACACCGACAAGGGCTGCGCGGACAGCGACTTCTCGCTCTGGCTGTGGCTCAACGGCAACCGCCCCACAGCGGTCCAGCTGGGCAACCTGAACGAGGGCGACGCCTTCACGATCTCCGGGCTACCGGCAGGCACCCACGTGCTCGTTGCCCGCGGGCGGCACATCCCCGTGTCGGTGAAGACCGGCGGGCACGTGACCCAGAACGTGACGTTCTCGTGCCCGAACGAGCCGACCGGCACCCCGACTGTCACGCCGTCTGAGCTACCGACCCCGACCGACAGCCCGACGCCGGACCCCAGCGAGTCGCCGACGCCCACCGGGACGGCCGGAGCCGGGAGCTAGCGGCCGGTCAGCCTCGCGAGCAACCGATCGGCCGCGGCGTACGGGTCGGTGCGGCCGGCGACGACGTCGGCGGCGAGCTCGTCCAGGCCGTGCTCGCCGCCCCGGCTGCGCAGGTCCCCCACCCGTTCCCGCAGCGCCGTGAGGGCGATGCTCTCCACCTCGTCGGCGGCGCGGTGCAGCCGCCGCTCATGCAGGGTTCCGGTCTCCTCGAGCCAGCCGCGGTGCTTGTCCAGCGCGTCGACGAGCTCGTCCAACCCCTCACCGCGCGAGGCAACCGTCTTGACGATCGGCGGCCGCCACTCGCCAGGAGCCCGCCGTTCCCCCAGGGTGAGCATGTGCCGCAGCTCGCGCACCGCGTTGTCGGCACCGTCCCGGTCGGCCTTGTTGACCACGTACACGTCGCCGACCTCGAGGATGCCGGCCTTCGCGGCCTGGATCGCGTCCCCCATCCCGGGCGCGAGGAGCACCACCGTGGTGTCGGCCGTGCGGGCGACCTCCACCTCGGACTGCCCGACGCCCACGGTCTCCACCAGGACCACGTCGCAGCTGGCCGCGTCGAGCACCCGCAGCGCCTGCGGTGTGGACCAGGCCAGCCCCCCGAGGTGTCCCCGGCTGGCCATCGACCTGATGTACACGTCGCGGTCGAGGGCGTGGTCCTGCATCCGGACCCGGTCACCGAGCAGGGCGCCGCCGGAGAACGGTGACGATGGGTCGACGGCGAGCACACCGACCCGCTTGTCGCGGCCGCGGTAGGCACCCACCAGCGCATTGGTCGTCGTCGACTTGCCGACGCCTGGCGCGCCGGTGAGACCGACGACGGTGGCTCGCCCGCCGTACGGCGCCAGGGCCGCCATCGCCTCGCGTAGCAGCGGCGACGCGTCCTCGACCAGCGAGATCAGCCGCGCCACCGACCGGGCGTCACCGTCGCGGGCGCCCGCGACGAGGCTGTCGACGTCCGGCGCGGGCGTCACCCGGTCAGCGGGCGGCCGGGACGCGCAGCACCAGGGCGTCGCCCTGGCCACCGCCGCCACACAGTGCCGCCGCCCCGACCCCGCCGCCCCGACGCTGCAGCTCGAGGGCGAGGTGCAGCGCGATCCGGGCGCCGGACATGCCGATCGGGTGGCCGAGCGCGATCGCCCCGCCGTTCACGTTGACCTTGTCCTCGGTCAGCTCGAGGTCGCGCATCGACTTGATGCCGACGCTGGCGAAGGCCTCGTTGATCTCCACCAGGTCCAGGTCCGCCGGGTTGATGCCCTCTTTGGCGCACGCCTTGGCGATCGCGGCCGACGGCTGGGACTGCAGGGTCGAGTCGGGGCCGGCCACCACGGCGTGGGCGCCGATCTCGGCCAGCCAGGTGAGCCCGAGCTCCTCGGCCTTGGACTTGCTCATCACGACCACCGCCGCGGCGCCGTCGGAGATCTGCGAGGACGAGCCGGCCGTGATCGTGCCGTCCTTGGAGAACGCCGGGCGCAGCCGGCCCAGGCTCTCGGTGGTGGTGTCGGGGCGGATGCCCTCGTCGTCCTTGAACTGCACCGGGTCGCCATTGCCTTTGGACGAACGGCGTTGCGGGATCTCGACCGGCACGACCTCGTCGTCGAACAGTCCGTTCTTCCAGGCCTCGGCGGCT
The DNA here is from genome assembly GCA_030841195.1 of Actinomycetota bacterium. Lineage (GTDB taxonomy): Bacteria > Actinomycetota > Actinomycetes > JACCUZ01 > JACCUZ01 > JAVEDA01. Next base: position 10,263 of record JAVEDA010000049.1, read on the forward strand.
CGCTGGTGCGACCGTGCGGAGAACGCGTCCTGGTCCTCCCGGGAGATGCCGAGCTCGGCGTTGCAGGCCTCGGTGAGG
>JAVEDA010000071.1 GCA_030841195.1 Actinomycetota bacterium
CGAACATCCTGCTCATCCCCCGGCACCCGCACCCGCACCCACCTCGCCGGGAACCTCAACGCGGCCGACGTCCGGCTCGACGACGCGCCCCCGCGCCGAGTTGGCCCGTCAGGTGCGAACGCGCGACTCCTAGCCCTTGACGGCGCCCCCGTCGCCGACCCACGCGTGGCTCGCCCTCCACCGCCTCGGCCGATCCAGCGTGCGCATCAGAGCCTGAGACTCGGCGACCCATCGATAGAACCCCAGGTCAGCGACCTATGACCTGGGGTTCCGTCCTGTCGGGGCCTGGCGAAGGCCGCGACCGGCGTGGGAGTCCGTGCCGAATCCGCGAGACCCCTCTTGACAAGCCACAGAAACGGGCGGAGAGTCACGCGAAACCAAATCGAAACGAAGGGGAAACCACTCGTGTACGCGGAGGAACGGCAGCGCGAGATCCTGCTGCTGGCGCGTGCGGACGGCCGGGTCGACGTGGTCGCGCTGGCGGCGCAGTACGGCGTCACCACCGAGACCGTGCGTCGCGACCTCACCGTGCTGGAGCGCGCCGGGCAGGTACGCCGGGTGCACGGCGGGGCCATCCCCGTGGAGCGGCTGGGCTTCGAGCCGACCCTGTCTGTCCGCGACGCCGTCATGACCGCCGAGAAGGAGCGGATCGCCAAGGCGGCGCTGGCCGAGCTGCCCGAGGAGGGCGCGATCCTGCTCGACGCCGGCTCGACCACCCACCGCTTCGCGGAGGCGATCCCCGCGGACCGGGAGCTGATCGTGGTGGTCAACTCGCCGCCCCTCGCTGTGCTGCTGGCAGCCCGACCGGCACTGACCGTCATCATGATCGGCGGCCGGGTCCGGGGCCGGACGATGGCGGCCGTCGACGACGGCGGGCTGCAGCCGTTGGATCGCCTGCACGTGGACGTCGCGTTCATGGCGACGAACGGGTTGTCCACCGAGCGCGGCCTGACCACGCCCGACCCGGCCGAGGCAAGCATGAAGCGGGCGATGATGGCGTGTGCCCGCCGCACGGTCCTTCTTGCCGATCACACCAAGGTCGGCAACGACTACCTGGCGAGGTTCGGAGCGATCGACGACGTCGACTTGTTCCTCACCGACTCCGGGCTCGACCGAGCGACCGCTGACGATCTCCAGCTGCACGGACTGAGGGTGGTGCGCGCATGATCGTCACTCTCACCCTCAACCCCAGCCTCGACCGCGCAGTCGAGGTGGAGCGGTTGGAGCCCGGCACCGTCATCCGCGCCACGCGGGCCACCCTCGACCCGGGCGGCAAGGGCGTGAACGTCTCGCGGGCGCTGCTCGCGGCCAGCGTGCCGTCGCGCGCCGTCTTGCCCGTCGGTGGCCCGGAAGGCGACCAGCTGGTCCGCCTGCTTCGCGCCGAGGGCGTCGACGTCGTTGCTGTCCAGATCCGGGGCGGCACCCGGTCGAACATCACCCTGGCCGAGCCCGACGGCACCATTACCAAGATCAACGAGCCCGGGCCCACGCTGTCGGCCGACGAGCTCGACGCGATTACCGAGGCGGTCCTGGCAGCCACCGGCACCGCCGGGTGGGTGGCCGCCTGCGGCAGCCTGCCACCCGGCGTCACCGACGACTACTACGCGCGCCTGTGCGCGCGGCTGGTCGCCGCCGGGATCCGGGTTGCCGTCGATACCAGCGGTCCGGCCCTGCTGGCTGCCGTGTCCGCCGGTCCGACGGTCGTCAAGCCCAACCGTGAAGAGCTCGCTGAGGCTGTCGACGCGCCGCTGCGGTCCGTCGGCGAGGCTGTGGAGGCCGCCCAGGTCCTGCGTTCCAAGGGGGCCCGGGACGTGCTGGTGAGCCTCGGCTCCGACGGGGCGCTGCTGGTGTCGGAGCAAGGTGTCGTCAGCGGCGACGCGCACGTCGCCGAGCCGCGCAGCACCGTCGGCGCGGGCGATGCCCTGCTGGCCGGTTACCTGGCGGCCGGGGCTGACGGCCCGGCGTCGCTCGCCGAAGGTCTCGCCTGGGCGGCCGCTGCCGTCGCCCTGCCAGGCAGCCGGATGCCGGCAGCGAACCAGATCCACCGCACAGCGGTGCGGCTGCACGACCGCACGAACCTGTCCCGACCGCTGGTCTCGTCCGGCTGAAAGGACCCGACGGAACGGCCCACCCCTGCACACCTCAAGGCTGCTGACGAAAAGAGGAAGTCATGTCCAACTTCACGCCCGCCGCGACCGGGACGGATGTGCGAGCCCGCATCCAACGGTTCGGTAGCTACCTCTCGGGCATGGTGATGCCCAACATCGGGGCGTTCATCGCGTTCGGCTTCATCACCGCGCTGTTCATCCCGGACGGCTGGACACCCAACGCGGACCTGGCCGAGATGGTGGGCCCGATGATTGTCGTGCTCATCCCGACCCTCGTCGCCTATACGGGCGGCAAGATGGTCCACGGCCAGCGCGGCGCGGTGATCGGCGCGGTCGCCACCTTCGGCGCGGTGGTCGCGGCGGCCGACCCGGTCAGCCTCGCCGACGGAAGCACCGTGCTGCCGTTCGGCGGACAGGTCATGATCCTGGCGGCCTTCATTCTCGGTCCCCTGGCGGCGTACCTGCTCAAGCTGTTCGACCGCCTCGTCGAGGGGAAGGTCAAGGCCGGCTTCGAGATGCTCATCGATAACTTCAGCATCGGCATCCTCGGCGGCGCCCTGGCGATCTTCGGCTTCAAGATCGTGGAGCCCGTCG
>JAVEDA010000387.1 GCA_030841195.1 Actinomycetota bacterium
CGACCGGCTGGGAGGCCGGGACCGAGATGGCCGCGCTCCGCCGCCTGGTGAACTACTGGGGTTCCGGCTACGACCGGCGGGCCCAGGAGGCGACGATCAACGCGTTGCCGCACCGCCGGGCCGATCTCGACGGGACGCCGGTGCACTACCTTCGGTTCGACGGCGAGCATCCCGACGCGCTGCCTCTGGTCCTGACCCACGGCTGGCCCAGCACGTTCCTCGAGCTCGTCGAGCTCGCCCGGCGGTTGGCGACCCCGACCCGGCACGGCGGCAGCGCCGACGACGCGTTCACGGTGATCGTCCCGTCCCTGCCCGGCTTCACGTTCTCGCCGCAACGGCCCTCGCTGCCGCCCGCCGCACCCACGCACGAGCTGTGGCACCGGCTGATGACGGCCGAGCTCGGCTGCACCCGCTACGCCGCCCACGGCGGCGACCTCGGCGCGGGCGTCACGACGATGCTGGGCCAGTCGCACCCCGAGGCAGTCGTCGGGATCCATCTCCTGGCGGTCGCCGACCCGGTCGACGTCGACCCGGGGAGCATCACTGCCGAGGAGCGGGCCTACCGGGCTGCGGTCGCCGCCTGGTTCGACGACGACGGCGGTTACGAGCACCAGCAGATGACCCGCCCGGTCACCCTCGGCTACGGGCTGTCGGACTCACCGGTCGGCCTGCTGGCCTGGCTGGTCGAGAAGTACCGCGCCTGGACCGACAGCGACGGTGACCTCTCCCGACGGTTCAGCGACGACTTCGTCCTCACCCAGGCGTCGCTGTACTGGTTCACCAACTGCATCTCCACGTCGTTCCGCCCGTACTACGAGTACGCCCGGGGGATGCGCGAGCCCCTCAGCCGCGTGACCGTGCCGACGGCGCTGGCGGTGTTCCCGCACGACCTCAGCCAGCCACCACGCAGCTGGGCCGAGCGGTCCTACCACCTCACCCGGTACACCCGGATGCCCCGCGGCGGTCACTTCGCCGCGCACGAGGAACCGCAGCTGCTCGGCGACGACATCACCGAGTTCTTCCGCGACCTGAGGTGAGCACGCCCGGCGTGGGCGACGGTGAACTCGGCCTGGGACCCTGGCCCGGTGATCGTCGTCGTCGGTGCCGGGCTGGCCGGGCTGCAGACGGTCGTGGCGCTGCGTGCGCAGGGGTACGACGGGGCGCTGACCCTGCTCGGCGCCGAGGCCGACCCGCCCTACGACCGGCCGCCGCTGACCAAGGCGCTGCTGGTCGGGGAGACCGACGACACCACCCTCGAGGCCGACTCGGCCGCCCTCGACGTCGACCTCCAGCTCGGCGTCCGGGTCACGGCGGTCCGCGACCACACGGTCGCAACCGACGCGGGGGAGCTGGCGTTCGACCGCTGCGTGCTGGCCACCGGTGCGCAGCCGCGCCGGCTGCCCGGCGCGGGCACCACCCTGCGGACCAAGGCGGACGCCCTCGCGCTGCGCGCCGCCATGACCGCCGGCGCCCGGCTGGTCGTCGTCGGTGCGGGCTGGATCGGCGCCGAAGTGGCAACCGCCGCGCTGGCTCGAGGGGTGCACGTCACGGTGGTCGAGGGCCTCGACCGGCCGCTCGCGGGTGCGCTGCCCGCCGACATCGGCAGCCGCACCCTGCCCTGGTGGTCGGGCGTCGACCTTCGACTGGGCGCCACCGTCGAGGCGGTCCAGCCGGACGCCGTGCTCCTCGCAGGCGGCGAGCGGCTGTCCGCGGACCGGGTCCTGGTCGCGATCGGCGCGCGCCCCGACGTACCGGAAGGACCGGACCTGACGCCGGCCGGGGCCGCGGCCGTCGACCCGCAGCTGCGGACGTCGCTGCCCGACGTGTGGGCGGTGGGCGACTGCGCGTCCTGGCAGTCGGCCCGCTACGGCACCCGGATGCTTGTCGAGCACTGGGACGCCGCGCTGCACGGCCCGACCGTCGTGGCGGCCAACGTGCTGGGCGGCGCCGAGGTCTGGGACCCGGTGCCCTACTTCTGGTCGGAGCAGTGGGGCCGGATGCTGCAGTACGCGGGTCACCACCCGGCGGGGGACCGGGTGGTGTGGCGGGACGGCGGTGACCGGTGGGCCGCGTTCTGGCTGGCGGGCGACCGGCTGGTCGCGGCGCTGACCGTCGACCGGCCGCGCGACCTCGTGCAGGCCCGCAAGCTGATGCAGCGCAACGCGACGGTCGACGCCGACCGGCTCGCCGACCCGGCCGTCGCGGTGAAGGACGCCGTGGCAGGCTTTCCCGCGTGACCGAGCCCCGATCCGCCGCCGACCAGGTCCACGCCGACGCGAACGAAGAGCTGGTCAGCGAGTGGCTGACCCTGCCCGAGGCGGCCGAGCTGCTCGGCGTCAGCCCCAACCGGATCCGGCAGCTCGTCACCGACCGCCAGCTGATCGCCGTGCGCCGCGGCGAGAACAACGCGCTGATGGTGCCGGCCGACTTCGTGCAGGACGGCCGGGTGCTCAAGGGGCTGCCCGGCGTGCTGACGCTGCTCAAGGATGCGCGCTACGCCGACGACGAGGCGCTGCGCTGGCTCTACACCGACGACGACATCCCCGGCTCGCCGGTGCAGGCGCTGGTCGAGAACCGCGGCACCGAGGTCAAGCGGCGCGCGCAGGCCCTCGGCTTCTGACCGGTGCGGCACCTGGCCTACCTGGCGGTGCTCGCCTTCTGCCTGCTCGGCACGCTGCCGCTCGAGGTCTGGCTCGGCGTCCGGGTCTACCGCCAGCCGCGGCGGCTGCTGCTGACCCTGCTGCCGGTCGTGGCGGTGTTCTACCTGTGGGACGTGTACGCGATCGCCGCGGACCACTGGACGTTCGACCCGGCCCAGACCGTCGGGCTGGTGCTGCCCGGCGGCGTGCCGGTCGAGGAGCTGCTGTTCTTTGTCGTGGTCCCCACCTGCGCGGTGCTCGCCTTCGAGGCGGTCCGCCGGGTGAAGGGCTGGCGATGAGCTACACCTTGTTGTCCGTGGTGGGCGTCGCGGGCGCGCTGCTGCTGGACCTGGTCCTGCTGGGCACCCGGCTGGTGCGGCGGCGGTCGTTCTGGACGGCGTACGCGATCGTGCTGGTCTTCCAGCTGCTCACCAACGGGTGGCTCACGGGCCGCGACATCGTGACGTACGACGACGGGGCGATCCTCGGGGCGCGGCTGGCCTTCGCGCCGGTGGAGGACCTGCTGTTCGGGTTCTCGCTGGTGCTGCAGACGCTCAGCTGGTGGGAGTGGTGGGGCGCCCGCGTGCCCGCCGAGCCCTGACCAGGGCGGGGACGGCCACCAGGAAGCGACGCGGGAGCGGCACGCCGACCCGGCGGTCGAGGACCTGGTAGTCGGCCTTCTCGACGGCGCGGAGGATGCCGCGGTAGAGCTCGAAGGCGGTGCGGATGCAGTCCCGGCTGGTCGGGTGCAGCATGTCGATGCCGGGCTCCGCCTCGGCGTACAGCCGGCGGGTGCGGGCCACCTCGAAGGCGAGCAGCTCGCGGACCTGGGGCGGCGTCGGCCCCGGAGCGAGGTCGGCGCGGATGACGCCGAAGCGGTCGAGGTCCTCCTGCGGCAGGTAGACCCGGCCGCGGCGGAGGTCCTCGGCCACGTCGCGGATGAAGTTGGACAGCTGGAAGGCCTCGCCGAGGGTCTGGGCGTGGCCGGCGGCGCGCGGGTCGAGCGGCTCCAGGATCGGCACCATCTGCAGCCCGATCACGGCGGCCGAGCCGTACATGTAGTGCTCGAGGTCGGCGTAGGTCGGGTACTCGGTGACCGTGATGTCCAGCTGCATGCTGGCGAGGAACGCCTCGAAGGTGTCGCGCGGGATGCCCCAGGTGCGGGCGGTGTGGATCGCGGCGGCGCTGATGGGGTGCATGCTGCTGCCGCGGTCGAGGTCGGCGAGGAACTGCGCGCCCCAGGTGACGAGTGCCCGGGGGTTCGGCTTGTCGAGGTCGTCGACCAGCTCGTCGGCGTAGCGGGCCAGGCCGTAGAGCGCGTGCACGTGCGGCCGCTTGGCGGGCGGCAGCAGCAGCGTCGCGAGGTAGTAGGTCTTGCCGTGGCTGGCGTTCAGCCGCCGGCAGGTCTCGTAGGCCGCCCGCAGCCACGGGTCGGTGACCCCCGCCGCATGCAGCTCCCGCCCCCTCACGCGGGCCGGGCCCCTCGTCGCTCTGACTCCGGCACGCAAACGATGCCCACGAGGCAGATGTGGCGCTGCCGGCGTCCCACACCTCGAGTGCTGACCCGTTTGTGTGCCGGGGTCAGCAGAGGCTGTGTCCACAGGGCGCCCATCCGTCCACAGATCACTGCTGCGCGGCCTGACGCCCGCCCAACCTGACGCACCGTCGAAGGATGGACCCGGTGACGGCGCTCGACCGCCGGATGGGCGCCTCGTGGTGGCGAGCACTGATGACGGCGGGCGTCACCGACGGCGACCTGCGAGGAGCGGTGCGCCGGGGGCGGGTGCTGTCTCTGGGCGGTGGCACCTACGCGTTGCCCGGTGCGGCGCCGGACGCGGTCGTGGCTGCCCGGCTGCGGGGCCGGTTGACGTGCAGCTCGGCCGCGAAGCGCCACGGGCTCGACCTGCTGACCGACCCGCTGGTCCCGCACGTCGTGGTCCCGCGGAACCATGCGGTGGACACGACCGATGCCGTGGTTCACCGCGCGGCGGTGCCCGGAACTGGTCCGGTGGTCCCGCTTCTGCATGCGCTGGTTGCCGTCCTGCGCTGCCTCGACACCGTCGACGCGGTTGTGGTCGTCGACAGTGCGCTCCGGCAGGGATCCGTGCGACGGCGCAGCCTCGATGCGCGGCTCCGCGGTCCGGGTTCGGTCGAGGCGCGGCGCCGGCTGGGACTGGCCGACGCGAGGTCCGGATCGGTGATCGAGACGGTCGCGCGGCTGGCGTTGCGTCAGGCCGGGTTGCCGGTCGATTGCCAGGTCCTGATTCAGGGCGTCGGTCGGGTCGACCTTGTCGTGGACGGTTGGCTGGTCGTCGAGCTCGATGGCTTCGCGTACCACTCGGACCGCGATCGGTATCGGACCGACCGTCGGCGTACCAACGGCCTGGTGGCTCGGGGATACCGGGTGCTGCGGTTCAGCTACGAGGACGTGATGTTCCATCTGGCGGACGTCGTGGCGCAGGTCGTGGCTGTGCACGCCGCTGGCCGCTGACTCCGGGACACAAACGGTGCCCACGGTGTAGTCGAGCCGTCGCGGTTGCCTCGTCAGCATCGTCAGCACCAGTTGCGTCCCACGGTCAGAGCCAGGCGCGGGAGCGGTAGGACGGGTCGGGGCCGAGGATCCGCTCGGCCGCCAGCCGTCCGCTGATGAGCACCATCGGCACCCCGACGCCGGGCTGGGTGCCGGATCCGGCGAACACCACGTTCTCGCCCCACAGGTTGCGCGGCCGGAACGGCCCGGTCTGCCCGAACGAGTGCGCCGCGGCGAACGGCGTGCCCCGCTCCATCCCGCGCGCCGCCCAGTCCAGCGGCGTCGTCACGTGCGACACCTCGATGCCGGCGCCGAACCCCGGCCAGCCCCGCGCCTCGACCGTCCGCACGACGTCGGCGAGGTAGCGGTCCCGTTCGACCCGCCAGTCCACCGGCCCGTCCAGGTTCGGCGTCGGGAACAGCACGTAGTAGGACGAGCGACCGGCCGGCGCCAGCGACGGGTCCGAGGCCGTCGGCGAGGTCACCAGGAACGACGGGTCGCTCATCAGCCGGCCGCCGAGGATCTCGTCGAACACCTGCTTCCAGGCGTGCCCGAACGAGATCGTGTGGTGCGCGTTCTCCGGGTACGCCGTGGTGGAGCCCGCCAGCAGCAGGAAGCACGAGGGTGAGTAGGTCAGGCGTCGCCGCACGGGGGCACCGACCAGCCGACGAGCGACCGGCAGGTCCGGGTTGAGCACGACCGCGTCGCACGGAACCCGCTCGCCGGACGCGGTGTGCACCGCCACCGCCCGCCGGCCCCGCATCTCCACCCGGGTCACCGTCTCGGAGTACCGCAGCTCGACGCCGTGCTTCTCGGCCGCACCCGCCAGCGCCCGAGGAACCGCGTGCATCCCCCCGCGCGGGAAGAACACGCCGGCCACCGAGTCCATGTAGCCGATCACTGCGTAGATCGCCAGCGCGTCGTAGGGCGACAGTCCGGCGTACATCGCCTGGAACGAGAACACCCTCTGGGTGCGCTCGTCGGCCAGGAACTGCGCGACCTTCGGCGCCAGCCGCCGGAAGCCGCCGATCGCCGCCAGCCGGGCCAGCGACGGCCGCAGCAGCGACAGCGGCGAGTCGATGTTGCGGTCGATGAAGTCGCGCATCTCCAGCCGGTACAACGACGACACGAACGAGACGTAGCGCCGGTATCCGGCCGCCTCCGCCGCCCCGCACACGAGAGCGATCTCGTCGGCCATCGCGTCGACCGAGGCGTGCACGTCCAGCGCCGACCCGTCGGCGAACCGGGCCCGGTACAGCGGCGCGACCGGGTCCAGGGTCAGCCAGTCCGACATCGACTCGCCCACGCAGTCCATCGCGTCGGCGATCAGGTCGGGCATCGTCAGCACCGTCGGCCCGGTGTCGAAGGAGTAGCCCTGGTCGGCCAGCAGCCCGGCCCGCCCGCCCGGCACCGCCTCGCGCTCGAGCACCGTCACCCGGCGCCCGGCCCCGGCCAGCCGCAGCGCCGCGGACAGGCCGCCGAGCCCGGCGCCCACCACGACGACGTGGTCGGTCGGGCCGGTGACCCGCCGCATCAGCCGGTCCGGGCGGTCGCGGCGAGGACGAGGTCGCCCAGCACCGTGCGAGCCGGCTCCGGGACGCCGGCCAGCGCCGCGGAAGCCGTCGCGGACAGCGACGCGATCATCCGCTCGACCTCGGCCAGCGCGCCGGAGGACACCATCACCTCGCGCAGCGCCTCCACCCCGTCCGCCCCGAGGCGCGGGTCGCCGAGCCCGGCGCGCACCTGCGCGGCCTCGGCCGGCGAGCAGCGCTCGAGGGTCAGCGCGACCAGCACGGTGCGCTTGCCCTCCCGCAGGTCGTCGCCGGCGGGCTTCCCGGTGGTGCTCGGGTCGCCGAAGACGCCGAGCACGTCGTCGCGGAGCTGGAAGGCCTCGCCCAGGGCCCGGCCGTAGCTGTCGTACGTCGAGAGCAGGTCGGCCCCGGCGCCGGCCAGGGTGCCGCCGAGCAGCAGCGGCTGGGCCACCGAGTACTTCGCCGACTTGTAGAGGATCACGTGCCGGGCCCGCTCGACCGTCGTCGACGACTGGGCCGACTCCAACATGTCCAGGTACTGCCCGCACATCAGCTCGGTGCGCATCCGGTCGAAGACGGCCCGGCCCCGGAGCAGGTCCGCAGGTGGCAGGCCGGACCCGGCGTACATCTCGTCGCACCACGACAGGCACAGGTCGCCGGCCAGGATCGCCCCGGCCACGCCGAAGTCCTCCGGGGAGCCGAGCCAGCCGTGCCGCCGGTGCAGGGCGGACACCTGGCGGTGCAGCGACGGCCGGCCGCGGCGGCTGTCGCTGGCATCCATCACGTCGTCGTGGATCAGCGCCGCGGCCTGGAACAGCTCGAGGGAGGCCGCCACGGTCACGATCGGCTGGTCGTCGGCCCCGCCGGCCCCGCGCCAGCCCCAGTAGCAGAACGCCGGCCGCAGCCGCTTGCCGCCGCGGAGCAGGTCGGCCAGCGCGTCCATCAACGGCGCGAGATCCTCGCCGACCTGGTCGAGCACGTCGGCCTGGTGCGCCAGATGGTCGTCGACCGCCTTGTCGACGCGGCTGCGCAGCCCCTCCGCGTCGAGCGGGTGCTGAGCGAAGTCCGGCGTCACGATCTGGAGCCTAGGCTGCATGTCCCGTCCCCCCGTCTTGTGGGCGGTCCGGATCCGGCGAGCCCGTAGCCTGGTGCCCATGACCGCCGCTCCCAATCGTGACCCGTGGTCGCGCGAGAGCGTGATCCCGCTGCGCACGCCGACGATCGCCGAGCTGCTGGACCAGGGGCGACCGTCGTACTCCTTCGAGTTCTTCCCACCCAGGACCCTCGAGGGCGAGCAGGCGCTCTGGCGGGTCCTGCGCCAGCTCGAGGCGCTCCGGCCGACCTTCGTGTCGGTCACCTACGGTGCCGGCGGCTCGACCCGCGACCGCACCGTCTCGATGACCCAGCGGATAGCCCAGGACACCACCCTGATGCCGGTCGGCCACTTCACGGCCGTCGACCACTCGATTGCCGAGCTGCGTCGCATCATCGGGCAGTACGCCGACGCCGGGGTGCGCAACGTGCTCGCCCTGCGCGGTGACCCGCCCGGCGACCCGCAGGCCGAGTGGCCGGCGCACCCCGAGGGCGTGCACTACGCCGAGGAGTTGGTCCGGCTGCTCAAGGGCTCGGGCGACTTCTGCGTCGGCGTCGCGGCCTTCCCGGAGAAGCACCCGCGGTCGCCCGACTGGGACACCGACATCAAGTTCTTCGTGCAGAAGGTGCGGGCCGGAGCCGACTACGCGATCACCCAGATGTTCTTCCGGGCCGAGGACTACTTGCGGCTGCGCGACCGGGTGGCGGCCGCGGGGTGTGACGTCCCGATCATCCCGGGCATCATGCCGGCGACCAACGTCAAGCAGATCGAGCGGTTCGCCCAGCTGTCCAACGCGGCCTTCCCCGCCGACCTGGCCGAGCGCCTGCACGCGGTCGAGGACGACAAGGACGCCATGCGCCAGGTCGGGGTCGACGCCGCGACGGCGCTGTGCCGCGAGCTGCAGGCCGAGGGCGTGCCGGGGCTGCACTTCATCACGCTCAACACTTCGACCGCGACCCGCGAGATCTACCAGCAGCTCGGCCTCGGCGACGACCGCTGACCGGCGTGGACCGCGACGGTTACCTCGACGGGTGGCAGCGGCTGCACGGTGGCTACGACCCGCGCGGCAACGTCCTTGTCCGCGGCTGGCTTGCCGGTGCGTACGTCGTGGCGCGACCCTGTGCGGCCGCCGGGATGTCGCCCGACCTGGTGACCCTGCTCGGCCTGCTGGTTGCCGCGACCGCGGTTCCCGCCGCGGCGGCGGGAGGTTGGTGGCTGCTGGTGGCGGCCGCCGTGGTGGTGCTCGCCGGCCTGCTCGACAACGTCGACGGCGCGGTGGCGTTGCTCACGGGCCGGGCCACCGCGTGGGGCCAGGTGCTCGACGCGGTGGCCGACCGGGTGGGCGACCTGGTGTTCCTCGGTGCGCTCTACGCGGCCGGCGCGCCGGGCCGGGCGTGCGTGGCCGGGGGAGTGCTGATGCTGCTCCAGGAGTACCTGCGGGCCCGGGCGACCGCGGCGGGGATGACGGAGGTCGGCGTCGTCACGGTGTGGGAGCGGCCGACCCGCGTCATCGTCACCGCGGCGTTCCTGGCCAGCGCCGCGGCACTCGGCAGCCCGTGGCCAGCACTGGGCGCCTGGGCCTGGGTCGTGCTGGGCTGCGCCGGACTCGGCCAGCTCACGCTCGTCGTACGACGACGACTGCGGTGACCTCTCCTCAGGAGCGGACCTCGAGGGTCCGGAAGCCGTCGCGCAGGCTCAGCATCTCCGGGGAGTGGGCCCGCCGGACGGCGGGGTCGAGATGCTCCTGGGCGAAGCGCTGAGCGGCCTCCTCCGACTCCCAGATGTCGACGATCCGGAACCCGCCCTCGACCGGGCCGGCCACGTGTGCGACCAGTCCGGGTGCGTCCTGCTCGGCGCCGCCGAGCTCGGCCAGCACCTTGGCGTAGTCGTCGGCGGTCACTCCCGGCATGTCCTGGCACCAGGCGTACATGTCGTCCTCCTCCTGTGGTTAACTGGAACAACGTTCCACTGGAATGAGGTTCCACCTAATGTCATCCGCTGTCAAGAGTCCACGGCCCTACGACTCCACCACCCGTCGCGCTCAGGCAGCAGAGACGCGGCGGCACGTGCTTGCGGCCGCTACCGAGCTCTTTCTCGAGCGGGGCTACGCGGCGACGACGATGTCCGACGTGTCGGCCGCTGCGGGTGTGGCTGTGCAGACCGTCTACAGCTCGGTCGGGGGCAAGGCCGATCTACTCAAGCAGGCTGTCGACGTCGCGGTCGTCGGCGACGACGCTCCGGTACCGATGATGGATCGGCCCGACATCCGGGCGATCGCGGCGGAGCCCGACGGTCGGCGCAAGCTGGAGATGTTCGCCGCACACCTCACCCGGGTGCAGGCCCGGACCGCCCGGCTGATGCGCGTGCTGCAGGTCGCGGTCGACACGGACCCTGCGGTCGAGGATCTGCGCCGGACACTGCTGGAGCAGCGTCGGCAGGGCATGCGGGCCTTCGCGGGCGACCTCAGGACACGACGGTTGCTCCGGCCGGGGGTGACGGCAGAGCGGGCGGCCGACATCCTGGTCGGCCACATGGACGCCGCGCACTACCTGACCTTCCGTGAGGACCTGGGCTGGGCCGACAAGGACTACCAAAGGTGGTACGTCACCGTGACCGCGGCGGCGATCCTGCGGCCGTGAGTCGTGCCGGCCCCGTCGAGCAGGCTCATGGCGGCCCACCCCGGAACTGGACGCTCCCGCACCAGACACGCCGCAGAACTGGTGCGTCGGCGTCCAAAGGATCTTCGGCGGTCAGCCTCAGGCCGGGCCGACCAGCCCGGCGACGATCGCGGCCGACAGGCCGACCAGCGGCAGGCCGCCACCGGGGTGCGCCGAGCCCCCGACGAGGAACAGCCCGGGCACCGGAGCGGCGTTGGCCGGCCGCAGGAAGGCAGCCCGGGCGCCGTTGGACGACGTCCCGTAGATCGCGCCGCCGGGGGAGCGGGTGGCCCTCTCCAGGTCGGCCGGCGTGCGGACCTCCCGCCACAGCACCCGGTCGCGCACGTCCAGGCCGCGGGCGGCCAGCACGTCCAGGACCAGGTCCGCGTACGACGACGCCAGGCCCGCCTCGTCCCAGTCGACCGCACCCGGTCCGGTGCCGTGCCGCGGTGCATTGACCAGCACGAACCACGACTCGTGGTCGTCGTCCGGCCGCAGCGCGGGGTCGTCCGGGGCGCTGACGTAGACCGTCGGGTCCTGCACTGGCCGTGCGTCCCGGCCGAACACGGAGTCGAACTCGCTGTCGTAGTCGGCCGGGAACAGCACGGTGTGGTGCGCGAGCCCGGGAGTGCGACCACGCAGCGCCAGCAGCAGCACGACCCCGGCCAGCGACGGCGTGGCCCGGTGCAGCCGCCGGCGGGCCCGGCCGGCGACCGACGGGGGCAGCAGCTCGCCGTACAGGTGCGAGGCGTCGGCGTTGACGACGACCACGTCGGCGGGAAGCCGCTCGCCGTCGGCCAGCACCACACCCGCTGCCCGGCCGCCCTCGACCAGCACCTGCGCGACGGCGGCCCCGAGGCGCACGACGGCCCCGCGCAGCAGCGCCCGCTCGTGCACCGCTGCACCGAGCCGGCGCAGCCCGCCGGGCACGTACCAGGCGCCGAACGTCTGCTCGACGTACGGCACGACCGACAGCGCGGCCGGCGCGCGGCGCGGGTCGGAGCCGGTGTAGGTGGCGTAGCGGTCGAGGAACATCCGCAGCCGCGGGTCGCGCAGGTACTGCTCGCCGAGCCCGCGCAGCGACTGCCACGGCGCCACCGTGCGCACGTCGCCGGTCCGGCGGGCCAGCCGCAGCAGGTCCCGGCCGCCGGCCAGCGGCGACTCCAGGAACGGCACCCGGGTCACCTGCCAGATGTCGTGCGCGCGGTCGAGGAACCGGTCCCAGTCCGACCCGGCGCCGGCACCGAGGGCGTCGTCGAGCGCGGCCCGCAGCCTCGCGCGGGAGGCGTTCGGGACGTCCAACCAGGTCACGTCGTGGCCGTCGACTGCCGGGAAGCGGTAGCGCGCCACCGGGTCGACCGGCACCAGCTCGACGGTCTCCTCGAGCGGCTGCCCCGTCTTGACGAACAGGTCCCGGTAGACCGCCGGCAGGGTCA
>JAVEDA010000125.1 GCA_030841195.1 Actinomycetota bacterium
ACCCGCAGGAACTCCGGCTTGGAGATCGGCCCGAGCACCGTGATGTCGAGCAGCCCGTCGTCGAGCCGGGCGTCCGGGCAGACCCGCATCCCCCCGCCGTACGACGGCCCGTTGCCGACCGCCACCAGCATCGCCTCGGTCGTCCACGCCTCGCCGTCCAGGACGAGCTGGTACGGCACCGGCCGGAAGGTGCGCAGCTCGGCGAGGATGGCCAGGTTGTAGCGGCTCCGGCCGCTGGGCCAGGACATCCGGTTGGCCCGCTCGTTGACCATCGAGTCGAACCCCGAGCCGAGCACCCCCGCGAACCACCGGCCGTTGGCCCGACCGAGGTCGACCGCACGGGTCGCGCCGCGCACGACGAGGTCCACGGCGGCGACCGGGTCGTCCAGGCTGAGGCCGAGTGCCCGCGCGATGTCGTTGCCGGTGCCCGCCGGGACGACACCGAGCGGTACGTCGGTGCCGGCGACCACCTGCAGCGCGATGTTGACCAGCCCGTCACCACCCACCGCCACGACGCCGTCGACGCCGGCGGCCACCCGGTTCCGCATCCGGTCGAAGGCCTCGTCGGCGTCCCGACCCGTCACGACGTCGACGTCGATGCCGCTGTCCCGCAGCCGTTCCGCGACGGGCTCGAGCAGCCGTCCGCCGCGTCCCTTGCCGGACGTGGGGTTGACCAGCAGGGCGATGCGGCGCGTCACCGCGCGAGCGTACCGACCGGTGGCCTACTCGTCGTCGAGCCGGCTCGGACTGGTGTCGAGGGGGCTGGTCTCGTCGTCGGCCAGCTCGTCGTAGGCGATGTCAGGACGGCTGCGGCGGGCGTCGTGGATCCGGCAGAAGATGTAGGCGACCAGGATCAGCAGGCACAGTGGCAGGGCGAGAGCGGTCATGGTGAACGGGTCGCCGGTGGGGGTGGCGACGGCAGCGAAGAGGAACACCCCGAACACGATCTGGCGCCACCAGCTGGCCAGCCGCCGGGCCGGCAGGATGCCGGCCAGGTTCATCAGCACGATGAACACCGGGACCTCGAAGGCCAGCCCGAACACGAGCATCAGCCGCATCACGATCGAGAGGAACTCGTTGAAGTCGACGATGCTGCCGACCTGGTCGGGGGTGAAGCCCAGCAGCAACTTGGTGGCCCGCGGCAGGATCCAGTAGCAGACCGCCGCGCCGACGAAGAACAGCGGGATCCCGGTGACCAGGAACCCGACCGTCCAGCGGCGCTCGTTGCGGTGCAGCCCCGGGGTGACGAAGGCCCATAGGTGGTACAGCCAGACCGGGCTGGCCAGGAACACCCCGGCCACCAGGGCGACCTTGACCTGCAGGTTGAACGGGCCCAGCAGGCCGTTGATGACCAGCGGCCCGCAACTGCCGCCGCCGACGTTGTTCGACACCTTCACGTCGCAGATCGGCGCCGACAGCCAACGGATCAGGGTGTCGTAGTAGATCCACCCCAGAGTCACCCCCGGGACCAGCGCCACCATCGACCAGAACACCCGCCGGCGCAGCTCGCGCAGGTGCTCCATCAGGGGCATCCGCCCCTCGGGATTGCGACCGCTGCCCGACCGGCGCTTGCGCATCGCGAACGAGGTCACGTGACCGTGCTACCCGCTGACCGGACGTCCGGGGTCGAGCGGGTCAGCGCTCGGTCTGCTGCTCGGTGGACCGAGGGGTGCCCTGGTCGCGGTCCTCGACGGTCCCCGGCAGCACGCGGGGGGCCGGTCGGACGTCGCTGCGCTCCGCCTGGTCGGAGCGCGACTCACGGTCGTCGTCGTCGTCCCGCAGGCCCTTGGTCTCGGCCTTGAAGATCCGCAGCGAC
The DNA here is from genome assembly GCA_030841195.1 of Actinomycetota bacterium. Lineage (GTDB taxonomy): Bacteria > Actinomycetota > Actinomycetes > JACCUZ01 > JACCUZ01 > JAVEDA01. The sequence goes on from JAVEDA010000125.1 coordinate 1,817, forward strand.
CGACCCAGACCACGGGCCGCGTCGGGGAGCCTCTTGGCGCCGAAGAGCAGCAGCAGGAGGGCAAGAACGATGATGATTTCCCAGCCCTTGAAGTTCGACATGTGCTCTCCTCGTGTATGGCGTCGGGGTCGATGCTACGTCGACCGGACAGCTTTCACCGACGGTTTGGTTCTCCGGGGCGCCTGGGCTCGCTGAGCTCGGCCAGCCGGTCGGTGACCTCGGTGAGCCGGTCGGTGGCGACGCCCAGCTCGCGGGTCAGCGCTCGGGCCTTGCGCCAGAGGTCGCGCCCGAGCAGGAAGAAGACGCCCGCAGCCGCGAGCGCGAGAACCAGCCAGACGAGTACCCAGAGCACCTGTGGAGGCTACCGGGTGGTGCGACGGAGGGTCAGGCCTGGACGCGCGGGGTGATCATCGCGGCGAGGAGGTCGACCCGGTCCAGCGTGAGGGCGAAGTCCAGCACGTCGTCGTACGTGATGGTGGCACCGTGGTGCTCCTCGAGCGCCTCGGCCGGGATCAGCCACTGCTCGGCGACCACGCCACCGGAGACCAGGAGGGTGACGACCTCGTCGTCGGCGGGCTTGCGGATCTCGTCCTGGCAGGTGCCGCAGAGGAAGGCGTAGAAGGACCACTCGGAGCGGGAGCAGACGACCAGGCGCATCTGGGCGGGAGTGAGCTCCACGTCCCCGCACACGGGGCACGAGGTCTTGATGGTGGTCATCTCCGCTTACCTCCCTGCCGGGCTCCTTCTCGGAGCGGTAACCAGATGTTCGGCAGGGTTCCGCGAGCGCTTGAGCAGAATGGTCCGGTCGCACCACAGAGAGGGGCCGTACGGACAGTCGCAGGGCCATCCGGGTGACCGAGATCGGGTCAGGCGGCGGAATAGGCCGCCAGGGCGCTCCGGGCGGCTGCCGTCACGTCCTCGGCCAGCTCGGGCGGGTCGAGCACCCGCAGTGCTCCGCCCAGGCGCAGGGCCAGCTGCCGGAGCCAGGCGTCGTCGGCCACCCGGAGCCGTACGAGCAGGAGGTCGCCGCCGAGCTGGTCGACCTGGTCCACGGCGTAGTAGTCGGCGACCCAGTGGGCCGGCGGGGCCAGCTCCAGGATCACCGGGATGTCGTCCGGGCTGGCGATGAACAGACCCTCCGCCAGGTCCCGCTCGGTGGCGGCCGGCGGCACCTCGGCCGGCAGGTCCAGGAGGGTGATGGCGTCGACCCGGTCGAGCCGGAACAGCCGGACGTCCTCGGCCCGCCGGCACCAGCCCTCGAGGTACCAGTGGCCGTCGACGAGGAGCACCCGCATCGGGTCGACGTCACGTTCGGTGGTCTCGTCGCGGGCCGGCACGAAGTAGGACAGGTGCACGCGGCGTCCCTCGGCCAGGGCCCGGCGGACCTCGGCCAGCGGGCCCTGGGCCTCGACCTCGACCCGGACCTGGCTGCTGGCGGCAGCGGACGCCCCCGCTGCCGCCTCGAGCTTGAGCAGCGTGCGCTGCAGCGCGTCGCGGTCGTGCAGCCCGGGTACGTCGGTCAGCGCCCGCAGCCCCACCAGCAAGGCCAGCGCCTCGTCGACGTCCAGCCGCAGCGGCCGGGCGATCGCGTCCGCGTTGGTCAGGAACACGTGCCCGTCGTCCCAGTCGACGTCGATCAGGTCGTCGGGCAGGTGCCCGGGCGTGCCGCAGACGAAGAGCAGCTCCAGGTCCTTGACCAGCTGGGCCTGCGAGATGCCGAACTCGGCGGCGGCCTCGGCCAGCGGGATGCCCTGTCGGCTGACCAGGTACGGCACCAGGGCGAGCAGCCGGGACAGCCGGTCGGTGGCGGCCGCGGTCACGGTGCCACCTCCACGACGTCCGGCCCGACGTCGGCCCCGGCCGCCGACTCCAGCACCCCACGCAGGCGCCGGATCACGGCGTCCCGCAGCTCCCGCGGCGCGATGGCGGTGACGTCGGCGCCGAAGCCCGCGATCTCCTCGGCCAGCACCTCGAGGTCGCCGTAGGGCACGGTCATCTCGTCCCAGCCGCCGGTGCCCGCGCCGGAGCGGGTGGCGGTCGCCCGGCGCCGCAGGCGCAGCCCTGAGCCGGGACGGGCGCAGACCCTCGCCTCGGCGTTGGCCCGTGGCGGCACCAGGCTCGCCACCTGGGCCCGCAGGTCGATGCCCACCGGGACCTGCACGTCGCCGGGGCGACCCACGGCGCGCACCGGTCCGGCGACCCGGGAGAGGCGGAAGACCCGGGTGGCGCCGCGCATCAGGTCGTGCCCCACGACGTACCAGCGTCCGTGCCGCGACACGATCCCCCACGGCTCGAGGTGCCGCTCGGTGACGCCGGCCTGGCCGGGCGTGCGGTACGGGAACCGGATCGGGCGCCGGTCCCGCACCGCGGCGTAGACCGGCTCGAAGGCAGGCTCACTGGTCCGGACCCGGGGTTCGATGCCGACCAGGCTGCCCAGGTCGGGCTCCACGCCCGCGGCCTTGAGCTTGAGGACCGCCCGGGAGGCGGGTGCGGCCAGGCTGGCCTGCTGCCATACCCGCGACGCGAGGCCGAGCACGGCCAGCTCGTCGGGGGTGAAGGACACCTCGGGCAGCGCGTAGGCGGCCCGGTCGACCCGGTAGCCGACCTCGTCGTCGAACCAGGCGTCGTTCCCGCCGGTCTCGAGCGGGATGCCCATGTCCCGGAGCTCTTCCTTGTCCCGCTCGAACATGCGGTCGAAGGCCTCGTCGGAGGGGCACTCGGCGTACTGGGGCACGGCGGTGCGGATCTGCTCCTTGGCCAGGAACTGGCGGGTCGACAGGAGGCAGATGACGAGGTTGAGCAGCCGCTCCGTCTTGTGCGCGGACATGGCCCCAGAACCTACCCGTCCCCGCTCCCTCCCCGCTTCTCCGTTACCGCTCGACTGGCTGCCAAATGATCACGGTTCCGTGATCGACACGCCTCGACCGCGGTGAATTCGGCGCGGTTGACCACCAACGATCACGGTTCCGTGATCATTTCGAGAAAGCGCTCAGCGGACGTCGAGCAGGTCGACCACGAAGATCAGGGTCTCCCCCGGGCCGATGACCGAGCCCGCCCCGCGGTCGCCGTAGCCGAGCTCCGGCGGGATGACCAGCCGGCGGCGGCCGCCGACCTTCATGCCGACGACGCCGCGGTCCCAGCCGGCGATGACGTTGCCGGCACCGAGCGGGAACGCGAAGCTCTGACCCCGGTTCCAGGATGCGTCGAACTCCTCGCCGCTGGAGTACGTGACACCGACGTAGTGCACGACCGCGGTGCTGCCGGCGGTCGCCTCGGCACCCTCGCCGACGGCCAGGTCGGTGATCTCGAGGTCGCCGGGCGGCGGGCCTTCGGGGAAGTCGATCTCGGGCTTGTCGGTCACTTGCCGTCCCCCTTCGCGGGTCCGTGCACGCCGAGGACGTCGATGACCACGGCGACGCTTTCCTTGGTGGCGTCGGTGCCGTCCTGCGCGGGCAGCGTCAGCAGCACCCGGCTGCCGGCCGGGATGCCCACGAGCAGGTCGAACGGGCTGGGCTGGGCACCGCCGATCGGGACGCCCTGCGGGCCCTGACGCACACCCTTCTCGTCCTTCTGCCACGAGCTGCTGAGCGCCTTGCCGGTCCAGTTGACCGCGGTGTACTCGACCACCGCGAGCTTGTTCTTGGCCACGGCCGGCCCGGTCCCCTTGGCCAGGACGGTGACCTGCGGGCTCTTGGGCGGCGTGGTGCCGGCGGGGACCGTGATGGTCGGCTCGGCACCGGGCTCGCCGGCGACCGTCGGCAGGCCGGTCGGGATGTCGGTGGCGGCGGTGGTCTTCAGTGTGGTGGCGGACTTGCCGTAGGACGCGATCACGTCGACCACGAAGATGAGCGAGTCGGTGGCCTTGATGCCGGCCTGCGGGTTCCCCTTCTTGCCGTAGCCGTCCTTCGGAGGCACGACCATCAGCACCCGGCTGCCGGCCTCGACGCCGACGAGGGCCTTGTCCCAGCCGGTGATGACGCCGCCGACGCCGATCGGGAAGGACGCCGGCACCTTGCGGTCGTAGCTGTTGTCGAAGACCTTGCCGGACTTGAAGACCTTGCCCAGGTAGTCGGCCACGAGGAGGTCACCCTTGGCGACCTTCGGCCCGTCGCCCTTCTCGAGCACGTCGACCTCGAGCTTCTTGGCCGGCTTGGCGCCCTTCGTCACGGTGACCTTCGGCTTGCTGCCGTAGGACCCGGAGACCTTGACGTCGGACGACGTGGTGCTGCCGCTGGCTCCCCCGCAGGCCGTCAGGGAGCCGGCCAGCAGGACAGGCAGAAGCAGCAAGGCGAATCGGCGCACGAAAGAACCTCAGAACAACAGGGGGTGGGGGACGGCGTCCACCCTAACCCGGCTTCCTGTGAGCCCTCACAGGCGGACGCCCGCACGCCTCGGGACCGGGAAATCGTTGCGGAGTCGTCACATGCTGGCGATCAGCTTCTCCACCCGCTCGTCGACCGACCGGAAGGGGTCCTTGCAGAGCACGGTGCGCTGCGCCTGGTCGTTGAGCTTGAGGTGCACCCAGTCGACCGTGAAGTCCCGCCGTCGCTCCTGCGCCCGCCGGATGAACTCCCCGCGCAGCTTGGCCCGGGTCGTCTGCGGCGGCACCGACTTGGCCTGGAAGATCTCCAGGTCACGGGCCACCCGCTCCGCGGCACCGCGCCGCTGGAGCAGGTAGAACAGTCCGCGATCCCGCGAGATGTCGTGGTAGGCGAGGTCCAGCTGGGCGACCCGCGACGACGACAGGGCCAGGTCGTGCTTGGCGCTGTAGCGCTCGATCAGCTTGTGCTTCATCACCCAGTCGATCTCGGTGCCGACCGAGTCCAGGTCGCCGGTCTCGACGGCCAGCAGGGTGCGCTCCCAGAGGTCCAGCACCTGCTTGACCACCCCCTCGTCCAGCCCGCGGCGGGACGCGAAGTCCCTGGCCTTGGTGAAGTACTCCCCCTGGATCTCCAGCGCGCTTGCCTCGCGCCCGTTGGCGAGCTTGACCTTGCGCTGACCTGTCATGTCGTGGCTGATCTCGCGGATCGCGCGGATCGGGTTCTCCAGGGTGAGGTCCCGCATCACGACGTTGGCTTCGATCATCCGCAGCACGAGGTCGGTGGCGCCGAGCTTGAGCAGCGTGGTGGTCTCGCTCATGTTGGAGTCGCCGACGATCACGTGCAGCCGGCGGTAGCGCTCGGCGTCGGCGTGCGGCTCGTCGCGGGTGTTGATGATCGGGCGCGATCGGGTCGTCGCCGACGAGACGCCCTCCCAGATGTGCTCGGCGCGCTGGCTGACGCAGTAGACCGCTCCCCGCGGCGTCTGCAGCACCTTGCCGGCGCCGCAGACGATCTGCCGGCTGACCAGGAACGGGATCAGGATGTCGGCCAGCCGGGTGAACTCACCGTGCCGCCCCACCAGGTAGTTCTCGTGGCAGCCGTAGGAGTTGCCGGCCGAGTCGGTGTTGTTCTTGAACAGGTAGACGTCGCCGGCGATGCCCTCCTCGCGCAGCCGCCGCTCGGCGTCGACCAGCAGCCCTTCGAGGATCCGCTCCCCCGCCTTGTCGTGCACGACCAGCTCGCGGATGTCGTCGCACTCCGGGGTGGCGTACTCCGGGTGGCTCCCGACGTCGAGGTAGAGCCGCGCGCCGTTTCGCAGGAACACGTTGCTGGACCGACCCCACGACACGACCCGCCGGAACAGGTAGCGCGCGACCTCGTCCGGCGAGAGCCGCCGCTGTCCCTTGAACGTGCACGTGACGCCGCACTCGTTCTCCAGCCCGAAGATCCGGCGATCCATGACGACACCGTACGCCGGGAGAGGTGCCCTGGTGGGGATGACCTACGTGCGGCTGAGGACGAGTCCGTCGACCTGGACGGTCAGCCCGCTGGTGAGCACCCGCAGGCTGATCGTGTGCGTGCCGCGCTTGACCGCAGGCAGCATGAACACCTGCCGTCGGTGCCGGCTCGGCGAGCTCAGGTTCACCCGTCCGATCCGCTTCCCGTCGACGAGAACCGCGACCTTGCCGCAGGTCCGGCAGGTGGTGGCCACCAGGCCGACCCGCTTCACCTTGGCGCCGGTGCGGACCAGCGTGGCGCCCTTGCTTGTCGTGGACAGCGCAGAGCCGTCGTAGAACGTCGGGGCGCTCTTGCGCTGCCAGCCCGACGAGACGTTGAGCCGCTTGTCGTCCAGGGCCCGGGCCAGGCACCGTTGGCTGGACCAGTCGGAGAGCTGACCGGCCCGGTTGCGGGCCCGGACCGAGACGCAGTAGTCGTAGCCGGCGCGCAGGCCCAGCGGCGTGTTGCTGACCGTCGTGCCCTGCCAGGACGCGGGCCGGGTCCAGGAGCCGAAGCTGCCGTCCCACGGGGCCTTGCGGAACCGGACGTCGTAGGTGGCCACCGCGCTGGAGGTGTTGCCGCCGAACCAGATGAACCGGGTCTTGGTGAGGACTGTGCCCAGTGTCGTGGGCCCGGTCATCCGCGGTGCGGGCTTGCCGCTGGTGAGCAGGTTCCACACGCCGCCGGTGCCCGCGTTGTCCAGCGCCGCCTGGTCCACCACGATGGTCGGCTTCGGGCCGCCGTACGGTGCCCAGGACGGGACGAAGGTCGCCACGCCCTTGACCGTCCGCCAGATCAGGCCGGTCGCGCCGCTCTGCACGAAGGTGCCGTCCTCGGGCCGGTCCGGCAGCGAGTCGAACTGGGTCTGGGACAGCGTCTGCACCGGCTGCGGCACCCCGCCGACCGACTCCCAGGTGCTCACGTAGATCGGCGCGCCACCGGCGATGCGGTACAGCTCACCGCGACCCGCGACCTGGACGAAGGCGCCCTCCGCGGCCAGCTGCGAGGGGGCGACGGCAGCGTCCACCGCGTCGTTGTCGATGTTGACCGTGATGCCGCCCCAGGTCTCCTGGTGGCCGCCTTGGTACTGGTGGATCCGCTGGTGGTCGGGCCAGTACTGGTCCGGGATGGCGGGCTCTCCGGTGGTCGCCGAGCTGCCGTTCCACCGCGCGAACCAGATGTCGTCGGGCTGGTGCAGGGCCGCCGACGGCACACCACTGTCGAGCAGGATCGCGCCCAGCGTGAGCGAGCTGGAGTAGATGCCGGAGACGTAGCCGCGGGCGTGCAGGCGGACCGTCCACTGGTCCAGGAACGTCCGGGTCGCCGACAGGCAGGCGGTGTCGGTGTAGCTGAAGGCCTCCATGTCGAAGTAGACCGGGTTGCCGATGCCCAGGCCGAGCGCGTTCAGCTGGGCGATCGCGTCGTCGGCGGCGGAACTTCCCTGCGCGGCGGCCTGGGCCGGGTCGATCCGGTTCGGGAAGGAGGTGCAGGAGGCCTGCAGACCGACGTACGTCGGGATGAGCGTCCACCCCTGCGCGATGGTCTGGGTCACCCAGTCTGCGGTGAGGTTGGCCTGGGTGCACCCGCGGCTGGCGCCGCCGATGTACATGTTGGCCGCCTTGTAGGGCGAGGCCGAGTACCAGGTGGACATCGTGGTGAGCGGCTGTGCGGTGCAGGCATCGAAGCCGAGGCCGCTGAAGACGGTGTCGGACGGCGACCTGGGTGTTGACGCCGTTGCGGTGAAGGTCGTCGCAGCGGTGCTCGAGCTGGTCGCCGTGCTGCTGGCCGCGGCGAAGGTCCGCGCGTCGGCGAGCCCGGAGGGGGCGGTCACGTCCGCCGTCGCATCGTGGTAGGTAACGGAGCCGGCGATCTGGCGCGCGAGGGCCGGGTCGTCGCCGGCGGAGACCACCACGCCGACCTTGGAGCCGTCGGCTGTGACGACGCGGTCCGGGGCGACGACGCCCTGCAGGCTGCCGGTCGTCAGGTGCACGGCCTCGGTGCGACCGACCAGGTGCGGCGGGCAGGTGGATCGGCTCGGGTCGCCGAGGTAGACGGCGTGCCGGTCGAAGCGCACGCATCCCGCGTGACCGGCCAGGTCGCGCACCGGCCACGAGTCGGGCACCTGCACCGTGACCCCGCGGAACGAGACGGTCCGGGTCCCGGGGGTGTTGCTGGCCGTGGCCGGCGTGGGCAGCACACCGACCCCCATCGTCGTGGCTGCCGCCACCGCGACCGCTGCCACGCCGAACCGTCGTCTGAACCTGCCGCCCACCCGGTGCCCCCAAGGCTCCGCCACTGTTCCGGCCGAGCGACCGGTCGCGGGCCAGCCTACGGGTGAAATGTCCATCCACCGGCGGGTGCCGCGCCAGGGCGGGATGCTCCGACCGGCCGTCGCGACCGATCAAGGCCGTGGTCTGGACCTGGCTGGGTCAAGGGGTGAGTCTTGCCCAAGGCTCAGGCCGGGTCGGCATCTCCGGCGTCGGTGCCCGCCGGACCGGCCGGCTCGTGCGAGCCGCCGGCGAGGGCGGTCGGCGGGCTGCTGGCCTCGTCCCCGTCGCCGGCCTCGGACTGGGACCCGGCGACGCCGAGCGCGTGGCCGAGCGCGGCACCGGTGAGCCGGCGGAACTTACGCCGCGGCCGGGCCCGGTCGAGCACTGCCACCTCGAGCTGGCTGGCGGTGAGAGACCGCTGCTCCCCCGACACGGGGTCGCGGCCGAGCAGCTCGACGGCAAGGCGCAGGGCCTCCTCGAGCGGCATGCCGTCGCGGTAGCGCTCGGTCAGGGCGGTGCTGATCGCCTCGGCCGAACCGCCCATGGCCACGAAGCCGTGCTCGTCGGCCACCGACCCGTCGTACGTGAGGCGGTAGATCTGGTCGTCCTCGGCGGTCACGCCCACTTCGGCGATGACCATCTCGACCTCGTAGGGCTTGGACTCGACGGTGAAGATGGTGCCGAGGGTCTGGGCGAAGACGTTCGCGAGCCCGCGGCCGGTGACGTCCTGCCGGTCGTAGGAGTAGCCGCGCAGGTCGGCGTAGCGGACGCCGGCCATCCGCAGGTTCTCGAACTCGTTGTACTTGCCGACTGCGGCGAACGCGATCCGGTCGTAGATCTCCGAGATCTTGTGCAGGGCGCGGGACAGGTTCTCGGCGACGAAGAGGATGCCGCCGTCGTACGCGATGACGACCACGCTGCGGCCGCGGGCGATGCCCTTGCGGGCGTAGTCGGCCCGGTCCTTCATGACCTGCTCGGGCGAGACGTATCCGAACTGCATCGTCACGACGCGGTCTCCTTGCGGCTCGTCGGGCTGGCGCTGCTGGCGGGGGTCGGGGCGGTCATCGCAGCGGCGCCTGTGGGCCGCCGGGGTTGTCCATCCGGCCGGCCACGACGACATCCACGATGGCACCGACTTCGTCGTCGGAGAGCCGGCGGTAGCCGTCCGTCGTGACGGTCGAGACGACCGGGAAGATCCGCCGGGTGAGGTCGGGCCCGCCGGTGGCGGAGTCCTCGTCGGCCGCGTCGTAGAGGGACTGGACGGCGCACAAGGTTGCGTCCTCCACCGACAGCTCCTCGTGCCAGAGCTTCTTCAGCGCGCCGCGGGCGAACAGGGAGCCGGAGCCGACCGAGTGGAACTTGTGCTCCTCGTAGCGGCCGCCGGTCACGTCGTAGGAGAACAGTCGCCCGGCCTGCGCGGGGTCGTCGGCGTCGAGGTCGTAGCCCGCGAACAGCGGGACGACCGCGAGGCCCTGCATGGCCATCGCCAGGTTGCCGCGGATCATCAGGGCCAGCCGGTTCGCCTTGCCCTCGAGGGAGAGCGTGGCGCCCTCGATCTTCTCGTAGTGCTCCAGCTCGACCTGGAACAGCCGCACCATCTCGATGGCGATGCCGGCCGCTCCCGCGATGCCGACGCAGGAGTAGTCGTCGGCGTGGAAGACCTTCTCGATGTCGCGCTGGGCGATGTAGTTGCCCATCGTCGCCCGGCGGTCGCCGGCCATCACGATGCCGCCGGGGAACGTCAGCGCGACGATGGTGGTGCCGTGCGGCGCCTCGTTCGTCAACACGGTGGCCGGTGGGGTGCGGCGGCCGGGCAGCAGCTCGGGGGCGTGGCTGCCGAGGAACTCGGCGAACGACGAGCTCCCGGGGGTGAGGTAGGCGGCCGGCAGCCGGCCTGAGCCGGAGTGGTCGTTGGGCAACGTATCCCTCTCTCACGTGACCGCACGGACGATCTCGACCCTACTGCGATCAACCGGCCGTCAGGACGCGGTGCCGAAGTCGGCGTCGGCCAGTCGCGCCCGAAGCACGCGTTCCATGACGGACGGGCCTTCGCCCTGCGGCTCGGCCGTGAGATCCACGCGGTGATCAGGAGCCGCGCGGAAGCCACCGTTCTCGACGTAGCGCGCTGCCCGGCGCAGGACGAGAGGGTCGTCACCGAGCTGACCGAGGGCAGCGTTGCACCGGAAGCAGAGAAGCCCGCGGACCTTGTCCGTCTGGTGGTCATGGTCGACGTGGATCGCCGGCGCGGTTTGGCAGATGGCGCAGACACCGTGCTGCGCGAGCAGCATCGCGTCCAGGTCCGCGACCGACATTCCGTAGGTTCGCTGCAGATACTTTGCTTGGTCGCTGGCGGACATGCAGGTCTTGCAGCGGAACGCGAGGCCATCTTTGGTCGTGCTTCTCACGGCCCACTCCGAGTGGGGCAGGACGCGCTGGCACCCCCGGCAGAACTTGTACCCGGCGGGAATGTCAGCGGGCCGCACGACGTGGCCTGACTGCTCGCGCTTCTCCCGGTAGGCAGCAGCGAAGCAGGCTCGACAGTGTCCTTGTCGACCGTCAGGGGCGGTCCTGTTGACGGCGAACGCGTCGACCGGCTGGACAAGTTCGCAGCGGCGGCACCACTTCTCGCCGCGACCCACCGCCGGCGCGGTCTTGAACCTGCGAGGGCGATGCGCCTTGGCCCACGCGGTGTTGCACTCCCGGCACCAGTTCTGCAGTCCGTCCTTGGCTGCCGCCTTCCGGGCGAACGCGGCGTAGGGCAACCACTCGCGGCAGCGTCCGCAGCGCTTGGTGTCCATCACGCGCAACCCGCACGAGCCCCAGACCGAAATGTCTCTATTGCCCCCCTTTCTGAACGAAGCCCCGAACGAAGTCCTCGGAGTTGGTCTCGAGGACGTCATCAATTTCGTCCAGCATTGCGTCAATGTCCTGGTCGAGCTTGTCCTTGCGTTCGGCGACATCGGTCGACGCCTCGGCCTCGACCTCGTCGACCTCCTCGGACGTCTTGCTCGTCCGCTTCTGCCCGCCGGTGTCCTTGCTGGCCATCTGGTGCCCTCCCACGTCGCGCTCGGGTCCCCTTGACCCTAGTCGGCACGTTGGACACAACCCAGAAGGGCGCGACCGCAGGGAAATCCGTGCCGTGGCGCCGTGTCTCAGCGGTCCCGAGCGGATCAGTCGTGGCTGGCGGCGCCCCGGTCATGCAGCTCGGCCCGGTCCGCTGCCGCCGCGTCCCGGTCCTGGGCGGCCCACACACGGTCGATCTGGGCTTGGGCCCGGTCGTGGGCGTCGGCGGCCGAGCTCGTGCTGCCTCGGTGGGCGCGGAGCTCAGCCGCAGCCTCCCGGGCCTCGGCGGCCCGCTCCCGGACCTCCGCGGAGCGGTCCCGGGCGTCGGCATCGGCCACCAGCTCGTTCAGCCGCCGGGCTCCCTGGTCGAGCGAGTCGCGCAGCCTCGCCTCGCGGGCGTCCGCAGCAAGGTCCCGCTCGTCGGCGCGGGCGGTGCGCTCCGCCAGCAGCGCGTCCCGGGCGTCGGCCAGGGCTTCACGAGCCTCGGCGAGCAGTTCCGCGTCGTCCTCGGTGTCGGACGCCGCGGTCGTCGGCACGGATTCTTCGATCATCGCAACCTCCCTCGTCTGGTCCGGCCGACGGGATTATCCGCAGCCGAGGGCGGGCTCAAACCGCGTCACGGAGATCGAGATAGCCGCGGTGGCCCGCTGAACCCGGATATCTCGGGCATCTGCGGCGTCGGCGACCGACGGCTCAGCCGCCGGTGAGCGCCGCGACGAGCTGGTCCGCGGTGTCGCACCGGTCCAGCAGGTCGCCGACATGC
>JAVEDA010000140.1 GCA_030841195.1 Actinomycetota bacterium
TGCCTCGACCGGATGGGCGCGGGAACTACTTCCTCGGCATGTGTAGGCGCCACGGAGACGCCGTCAACAAGCAGGGGGTGACGTACTCCGTTGACGCCGACAAGCGGGTCACCCTCAGCCAGGAGCCGCTGGCTGGCACCGGTCTAGTCGTCGAGCAGCTGCAGTCGGTCACAGGACCCAACACGCACCTCGATGGCGAGCGAACCGTGCGGCTGAAGCTCCGTGGCTGGTCCCTCGAGGAAGCCGGCCCGACTGCAATCGATCTCATCATCGACGTCCAAGCAGCGTGGCACATCACTGACGCGCTCCGACTGCTACTCAGTCCGGGCTCGGACTAGGCCGGGCCCTTCGCCCCGCCCCGTGGGGTGGCGCCGGGTTCGTCAGGCGTCGCTCTGCGCAAAGTCGTGGCCCCGTTCTGGGCCGACACGCCCGGGTGGGTGGGATAGAGCAAGGAGCATGAGCCAACGCGAGATGTACCTCAGATGCCGCAACGCGGCTGACGCCGCCAGACACCGACTCGTCGACCTCACCTTCTCCCGCCGGCCATTCACCGGTGCCGAGTGGCGGACGGCAAAAGGCGCTGCCCCCCGCCCCTGACCTGCGAAGGCGCCAACGAGGACTGCGGCTCGACCCTGCATGGTGGGCGGCTTCCTTCCCAACGACGGCTGGGCCGCCTATCTGAACAACACCAGCGCTGTGGACGTCTCGTTCGCGGTGTACGCGATCTGCACGTCGGCCAGCTCAGTCAGCTAGGGGGCGTCGGGCACTCCGCGGCCGGCACCGCCAACACGCAGGTCGACCCGGGCTCGGTAGTGAACCGGGTGACGAGCCGTCAGCGCCCGCCGTCCCGGGACCGTTGCTGGTCGCGGACGTCGGTGACCCACCAACTTCCGGCCTCCAGGCGAGGTCTGGACGGAGGCGGTCGCATCCGGGCCTCCAGCTTGTGCTCGTGCGGCTCGACCCCGGAAGTGCGCAGGCTACCGGGGATCACCAGTTCGTCGACACGGGTTCCACCCGCCTCGTCGCCAGATAGACCGTGTTCGTCGACTCGCCGCCCTGCAGAGGGTTCGGAAAGCTGACCACCCTCGCCTCGACGTCGTCGAAGACCGCCGCGAGCACCGCCAGGTAGCCGTCGGCCGGCGGGTCGTTGGACCACAGCGCGAACACGCCGCCCGGCACCAGGTGGGCAGCCAGCGACAGGGTGCCCGCCGCGTCGTAGAACCCGGCATGGCTCGGGTTCAGCAGGTGGTCCGGCGCGTGGTCGATGTCGACGACGACGGCGTCGAAGCGCCGCTCGGGCTGCTCCGGGTCCAGCCCCGGGCCCGCAGCCAGGGCGAAGAAGTCTCCGGGCACCAGCCGGCAGCGTGGGTCCGAGGTCAGCGCCGCGGCGGCCGGGACCAGCCCGCGCTGGTGCCAGTCGATGACCACGTCCAGCGCCTCGACCACCACCAGCGAGCGCACCTCGGGGTGCTCGAGCACCGCCCTGGCGGTGTAGCCCAGGCCCAACCCGCCGACTACGACGTCGATGCCCGCGTCGGATGCCACGGCCAGCCGCGACAGCGCCAGGTGCGCCAGTGCGACCTCCGCGTCGACGAACATGCTCGACATCAGGAAGTCGTCGTCCAGCTTCACCTCGAAGACGTCCTGCCCGGTGACCGGGTCCCGGCGGCGCCGCAGGCTGACCTCGCCCATCGGCGTCTGCTGCCAGTCGAGCTCCTCGAATCGGGTGGCCACCCGTCGTACAGTGCCCCATGACCCTCGGGAGCCGCCGCACCGGCCGTCGCCTGCTCGCCCCGCTCGTCGCCGTGGCCCTGTCCCTGCCACTGGCAGCGGCCACCGCCGGCCCGGCCCAGGCCGCCCCCGCCGTCGCGTTCACGTCCCGCGCGGGCGGTCTCTCCCAGCCCACCCAGGTCACCTCGGCCCGCGACGGCCGGGCCCGGATGTTCGTGGTGGAGAAGACCGGGCTGGTTCGCATCTTCGCCGGCGGCAAGATGCTTGCCCGCCCCTTCCTGGACCTCCGGTCCCGGGTCCGCACCGACGGCGAGGGTGGCCTCCTCAGCATCGCCTTCCACCCCAGCTACCGGACCCACCCGGTCCTGTGGGCGGCCTACACGAGCACATCGGGGGACCTGCGCGTCGCGAGGTTCCGCGCCAGGACGGCGACCGCCAGCAGGGTGCGCCTCTCGTCGTACCACCGCGTGATCGACGTCCCGCACCCCGCAGCCACCAACCACTGGGGCGGCCAGCTCGCGTTCGGCCCCGGCGGGTTGCTGTTCCTGTCGACCGGCGACGGCGGCAGCGGTGGCGACCCCCCGAACCACGCGCAGAACCGGAACAGCCTGCAGGGCAAGATCCTCCGGCTCAAGGTGCTCGGTGCGCACCACGCCTGCGGTCACGCCTACTGCGTGCCGGCCGGCAACCCGTTCCGCGGTGACACCCCCGGCCGGGGCGAGATCTGGGCCCTCGGGCTGCGCAACGCCTGGCGGTTCTCGGTCGACCAGACCACCGGTGACCTGTGGGTGGGCGACGTCGGCCAGGACCGGTTCGAGGAGATCGACCGGATCCCGGCCGGGGTGGCCGGGGCCAACCTCGGGTGGTCCTGCCGGGAGGGCCCGGCGCAGTACGACGGCTCCCGCTGCAGCTCGACGACGACCTACCTCGACCCGGTCTGGAGCTACGGTCGCGACTACGGCACGACGGTCACCGGGGGCTTCGTCTACCGCGGCAGCCGGTACGCCGGTCTGCTGGCCGGTACCTACCTCGGTGCCGACTTCGGCTCCGGACGCGTCTTCGTCGGCACTCCGGGCGGACTCGAGACCGTCGGTGACCTCGAGGGCATCACGAGCTTCGGCGAGGACGACGGCCACGAGCTGTGGGCCGTCACCCTCGACGGCGGCCTCTACGAGCTGAGCGCGTCATGACCGGCAGCGGCCGGGTGGCGCAGGTCTGGGTGTTCCCGGTGAAGTCGATGTCGGGCGCGTCGGTGGAGTCGGCCTCGGTGGTGGAGGGGGGGCTGGACGGTGACCGGTCCTGGGCGGTCGTGGACGCGGACGGCGCAACGGTCACCGCGGCGGAGGAGCCCCGGTTGCGCGAGGTGACGACCCGGCTGCTCGACGGAGGGCTCCGACTGGACGTCCCCGGCGCCCAGCCCGGGCTCGGCGTCGAGGCCGCCGCCGAGGCGCTGTCCGGCTGGCTCGGGCGACCGCTGCACCTGGCCCACCGCGAGGGTGCCGGCTTCGTCGACGTGGCCCCGGTGCACGTCGTGTCGCGGACGTCGATGGCCGACGCCGCCGAGCACGCCGAGGAGTGCGACACCTGCGACATCAGCGCGCCGCGCGCCAACCTGGTGCTCGATCTCGACGGCACCGGCACCGAGCGCGACTGGGTCGGCGCGACCGTCACCGTGGGCAGCGCGGTGCTGCGGGTCATCCGGCACCCGGACCACTGCCTCGGTGCCTACGCCGAGGTGGCTCAAGCCGGCGTCGTCTCGGTCGGCGACCCGGTGCACGTCGAGGCCTGAGCAGAAACGCGGGCGAGACCGGCGTACCTCGGTCGGTAGCATCGCCGGGGTCCGCACCACCGCCCGGCCAGAGGAGCACCCCGTGTCCGACCTGCGCATCACCGTCGACGGCAGCGAGCGTCAGGTCGCCGCCGGCACGACGGCCGCGGAGGTCTTCGAGGGCGACCGGCAGGTGGTCGCCGCGCGGGTCGGCGGCGAGCTGCGCGACCTCGCTTGCGTCCTGTCCGACGGCGACGTCGTCGAGCCGGTCGCGATCGACTCCGCCGACGGCCGGTCGATCCTGCGGCACTCGACCGCCCACGTGATGGCCCAGGCCGTGCAGGCGCTGCACCCGGACGCCCGGCTCGGCATCGGGCCGCCGATCGAGAACGGCTTCTACTACGACTTCGACGTGGACGTGCCGTTCACCCCCGACGACCTGGCCGCGATCGAGAAGCGGATGCAGCAGATCGTCAAGGAGGGCCAGTCGTTCGTACGCCGGGTGGTGACCGACGACGAGGCCCGCGCGGAGCTGGCTTTCGAGCCCTACAAGCTCGAGCTGATCGGCCTCAAGGGCGGGGCCGCCGCGGGTGCAGCGGACGGCGCCGAAGCCGAGGTCGGTTCGAGCGAGCTGACCATCTACGACAACCTCCGCAAGGACGGCTCGCTGGCCTGGAAAGACCTCTGTCGCGGACCGCACCTGCCCAGCACCCGGCACATCCCGGCCTTCAAGCTGACCCGGTCGGCGGCCGCGTACTGGCGGGGGAGCGAGAAGAACCCGCAGCTGCAGCGCATCTACGGCACCGCGTGGGAGAGCCGGGACGCGCTCAAGGACTACCAGCAGCGGCTGGCCGAGGCCGAGAAGCGCGACCACCGCAAGCTCGGCACCGAGCTCGACCTCTACTCGTTCCCGGACGAGATCGGCTCCGGCCTGGTGGTGTTCCACCCCAAGGGCGGCGTGATCAAGCGCGAGATGGAGGACTACGTCCGGCGGCGGCACCTCGAGGAGGGCTTCCAGTACGTCGGCACCCCGCACATCTCCAAGGAGGGGCT
>JAVEDA010000390.1 GCA_030841195.1 Actinomycetota bacterium
GTACGTGGTGGCGAACGGTGCGGCCTACCCGGACGGGGACCTCGGCGACGCGCTGCGGGACGTGGCCCGGCTGGTGAAGGCCAGCGTGGGGCTGCGGGTCGCGACCGTCGACTTCGGCGACTGGGACATGCACCAGGGCCTCGGCCACCCGGACGACGGCTGGATGGCGCGTCAGCTGACTGAGCTCGGCGCGGCACTCGCGGCATTCGCCACCGACCTGGGCAGCGACCTCAGCCGGGTCACGGTGGTCACGATCTCGGAGTTCGGCCGCCGGGTGCGGGAGAACGCGTCCGGCGGGCTGGACCACGGGCACGGCAACCTGATGCTGCTGCTCGGCGGCGGCGTCGTGGGCGGCCGGGTGCACGGCGCCTGGCCGGGGCTGGACCCGGCCGGGCTGCTCGACGGCGACCTCCCGGCGTCCAACGACTACCGCACCGTGCTGGCCGAGATCCTGGAGAAGCGCTGCGGCGTCGCCGGGTCCACGGTCTTCCCGGGGCTCGGCAGCGCCCGGATCGGGCTCGCCGTCCCGCGCTGAGGATCACGGCACCCGCGCGACCGTCTGGGCAAGCTCGCGGCCCCAGCTGCGGGCCCGGTCCTCCTCGCCCGGCAGCAGCGGCCCGCCGGTGCCGCGCACCCAGAAGCTCATCGGCGGCACGACCACCGGCAGCCCCGCGTGCCGGAGCCGGCGCGCTGCGGACCTAGCGGCCGACCCCGGCACGCCCGGCTTGCGGATCCGGGTGTCGAAGGTCGCGGTCGCGGGTCGGTGCCCCATCGGCCCGGGCAGGGTGTCCAGCCACTCGCGCAGCCCGGTGCCGCCGGCGGCCGACTCGCCGGCGCCCTGCTGGCCGGCCGAGACCCGGGTGCTCGGCCGAGACATCCCGAAGGCGTGCGTCGGGCCGCCGACCACGACCAGGTCGACGTCGTCCCGGGGCACGACGCCCGGCCCGGCCCGGACGACGTCCACGTCGGTGTGCTCCGCCAGCCCCACGGCGACGGCGCGGGCCACCCGCTCGGTGTTGCCGAACATGGACTCGAAGACGACAAGTGCTCGTGTCATCTCACACCTCCTGCCTCTACCGTGCTGCTCGGCCGAGATGGGCGGCAGGGGCGGAAGTCCCGTCTGCTTGGGCAGGCGCCTGTGAGTCAGCCGGGACGGACGATCTGCTGGAACGACCAGCTGTTGCCATCGGGGTCGGCGAAGTAGACGAACCGGCCCCAGGCCTGCTCGTCGACCTCGCTGGCGTCGACGCCCTTGGCCACCAGCTCCGCCCGGACGGCGTCGGCGTCCTCGACCACGCACTGCACGCCCCTCTGCGAGCCGGGCGCCATGTCGAGGCCGAGGCCGGTGCCGAACGCGATCGAGCACGCGGACCCGGGCGGTGTCAGCTGCACGAACCGCAGCTCAGGATTGACGACCTGGTCGAAGTCGGCGTGGAAGCCGACCTGGTCGACGTAGAACGCCTTGGCGCGGTCGACGTCGGTCACGGGCACGAAGACGAGCTCCAGCTTGATGTCCATGCCCGGCACGCTACGGCCGCCGTACGACAGTCTCCGCGTCGTCGGTACGGCGGTCGCGCCGCCGGAACACGATGGCGCCGGCGATCGCGAGCAGTGCGGCCACGATCCCGACGACAACGCCGACGAACAGCACGCCGAACGCGACCAGGGTGAGCCAGTACGCCATCGGACCCGCCTCCTCCGCCGCCCACGGTAAGGGCACGAGGGTGCCGGCGCCCGACGTACGACGAGGGGCGCACCGCAACTACGCGGTGCGCCCCTCGTCGGTGCAGCTGAGGTCGGGCTACTTCACCCGGCCGAAGAACACGCTTCTGGTCCAGATGTGGTCACGGCGCACCCGGGTGCCCGAGTGCGGGGCGTGCCAGATGTAGACGTGGCCGGCGTAGATCGCGACGTGGTAGACGCCGCCGTACGCATAGAAGAAGACCAGGTCGCCGCGGCGCGCGTTGCTGCGCTTGATCCGGTCGACGTCGCTGACCTGAGCCGACGACGAGTGCGGCAGGGACTTGCCGATCCGGGCGTAGGCCCAGCGGGTCAGTCCGGAGCAGTCGAAACGGTGCGGACCGGTGGC
The DNA here is from genome assembly GCA_030841195.1 of Actinomycetota bacterium. Lineage (GTDB taxonomy): Bacteria > Actinomycetota > Actinomycetes > JACCUZ01 > JACCUZ01 > JAVEDA01. Next base: position 2,090 of record JAVEDA010000390.1, read on the forward strand.
GCCGTACGCGTAGGGCGAGCCCTTGCGGCTGCGGGCCCAGTCGGCGGCCAGGTTGCCCTTGGCTGCCGTCACCAGGGCGGAGGCCCCGGAGGTGGTCGGACCGACCGTGGTGAACGAGAACATCGTGAACGTCAGGCCCAGGACGAGGGCGATGGCGGTGAACAATCGGGCAGGGGCGATTCCGTGCAGGGACATGCATTCCTTCGGGATCCGCCTACGGGGAGTGTCCTGTCGGGTTCGGGCGCCGAAGTAATGGCCCGGCCACACTGCGTGTGGCTTCACCCCAAGGCCGCGTCCCGTGTTCCGGTCGCGACCGCCGTGCTGGGTTCTCCGCCCCTGCCACATCGACGAAGTCGGTCACTCGTGCGGTGGCAGGGCTCGGCGTCCGCACAGTGGCCCCACCAGGTGCAGCGGGGACTTGTCCATACGCAACAATGCGGCACGCGCGGCCGTGGACTTGACCAAATCGGCTTCCCAGCCCAAAAAGTGATGCAGATAACGGGGTTTTCGCGGTTCTCCGGGGGATGAACGCCTGGTTCGTTCGCACCATGTGACGGCGATATGGCTGAATGTGACAGTGGATGAGCAGTCCTGGGCCCTTCGTCTGCCCCGTGGGCCGGCGGTGGCGCCCGTCCTGGCGATCGCCCGCCGGGTGGCGATCGCGGTCGCGCTGGTGGCCATCAACTGGGCCATCGTCATGGTCGAGCGGGACGGCTACCAGGACAGCTACGACGGGAGCGTGTCACCCGTCGATGCCCTCTACTACACGACCGTCACCCTGTCGACGACCGGTTACGGAGACATCACGCCGGTCACCACGGCCGCGCGCCTCACCAACGCGTTGCTCGTCACCCCGATGCGTTTCCTGTTCGTCCTGGTACTCGTCGGCACCACCATCCAGGTGCTCACCGAACGTTCCCGCGACCAGTTCAAGGTCGCCCGTTGGAGGTCTCGCGTGCAGGACCACGTCGTCGTCTGCGGCTATGGCACCAAGGGACGCAGCGCGGTGCGCGCGCTGCGTCAGCGCGACATCGCGCCGGACCAGATCGTCGTGGTCGAGACCGACCCGGACGGGGTCCGGCAGGCCGCGTCCGACGGTCTCGTCACCGTGCACGGGTCGTCCACCAGTGACTCCGTGTTGCGGGAGGCGGAGGTCGGGAAGGCCCGCGCCGTGATCGTCGCGGTCAGCCGGGACGACACCGCCGTGCTCACGACCCTCACCATCCGGCAGCTGGCCCCGGATGCGACGGTGGTGGCTGCCGTGCGCGAGTCGGAGAACGCCGACCTGCTGACCCAGAGCGGCGCCGACTCCGTGATCACGTCCTCGGACGCCGCCGGCCGCCTGCTCGGGCTCGCGACCGACAGCCCCCGCACCGTCGCCGTCGTCGAGGACCTGATCGCTGTCGGCACCGGGCTCGACCTGCTCGAGCGCGAGGTCACCCCTGCCGAGGTGGGTCGCGACCCACAGTCGACGGGGGCTCCGGTGCTCGCCGTCGTACGCGCTGGCTTGACCCTTCCCTACGACCACCCGGAGTGCACGGTCCTCCAGCCCGGCGACCGGCTGGTCTATGTCGCGAGCAACAACGCCGGTACGCCGGGAGCGGTGCCCCCGCACCAGTGACGGCGGCGCCCTCGTCGGGTCGCGTACCCTTCCATCACGTGGCAACCGTCGACCCGGCCGACGAGCTCAAGGAGCTCGACCAGACCCTCTCCAGCATCGAGACGGTGCTCGACCTCGACGCAATGCGCCGCGACCTGGCCGACCTGAACGAGCAGGCTGCGGCCCCCGACCTCTGGGACGACCAGGAGCGGGCCCAGAAGGTCACCAGCCGGCTCTCGCACCTGCAGGGCGAGCTGAGCAGGGTCGAGTCGCTGCGGCGGCGGCTGGACGACCTCTCCGTGCTGTTCGAGCTGGCCGCCGACGAGAGCGACGCCGACACCTTGGCCGAGGCTGAGGCCGAGCTGGTCGCAATCCGCAAGACCCTCGGCGAGCTCGAGGTCCGGACCCTGCTGTCGGGGGAGTACGACCAGCGCGAGGCGCTGGTGACGATCCGCGCCGAGGCCGGTGGGGTCGACGCGGCGGACTTCACCGAGATGCTCATGCGCATGTACCTCCGCTGGGCCGAGCGGCACAACTACCCGGCCGAGGTCCTCGACACGTCGTACGCGGAGGAGGCCGGCCTGAAGTCGGTGACCTTTTCCGTCAACGTCCCCTATGCCTACGGGACGCTCTCGGTCGAGCAGGGGACGCACCGGCTGGTGCGGATCTCGCCGTTCGACAACCAGGGCCGGCGGCAGACGTCCTTCGCCGGGGTCGAGGTGCTGCCGGTGACAGAGACGACCGACCACATCGACATCCCCGAGAACGACATCAGGATCGATGTCTTCCGATCATCAGGACCGGGCGGTCAGTCGGTGAACACCACCGACTCGGCGGTGCGGATCACGCACCTCCCCACCGGCATCGTCGTCTCCTGCCAGAACGAGAAGTCGCAGATCCAGAACCGGGCGGCCGCCATGCGGGTGCTGCAGTCCCGGCTGCTCCTGCTCCGCCAGCAGGAGGAGAAGGCGGAGATGGACGCGCTCAAGGGCGACACCGGCGGGTCGTGGGGCAACCAGATGCGCTCGTACGTGCTGCACCCGTACCAGATGGTCAAGGACCTGCGCACGGAGTACGAGACCGGGAACACCTCGGGGGTCCTCGACGGCGACATCGACGAGTTCATCGAGGCCGGCGTCCGCTGGCGCAAGCAGGTCGAGAAAGCCGGCTGACCGAGA
>JAVEDA010000195.1 GCA_030841195.1 Actinomycetota bacterium
GCCTGATCCGCGACGGCCAAAAGTTCGTCGCCCTCGCGCTGCTGCCGCTGGCCGCCTGCGCCGGGCTCGCGGCCGACCGGGCGCAGCAGCACCTGCGGGGCGGCGCCTGGGTGATCGTGCTGGTGCCCGTCGCGCTGCTGCCGAGCCTCGCCTGGGGCCTGCACGGCCGGCTGCAGCCGGTCGACTACCCCGCGAGCTGGCCCGCGCTGCGCGCCGAGGTCGACCGGGTGACCGACGTGCGGCCCGGAGCCGTCGCGGTCTTCCCGTTCACCTACTACCGGCGGTACGCCTGGAACGGCGACCGGGTGGTGCTCGACCCGGTCCCACGGTTGCTCGACGCCGACGTCGTCGCGAACGACGACCTGCCGCTGTCGGGCGGGGTGGTTGCCGGGGAGGACCCGCGGGCCGCGCGGATCCGCGCTGGCCTCGACCGGGGCGACGACCTGGCCACCACCCTCGCCGGCGAGGGTGTCCGGTACGTCGTGGTGGAGCTCGACCAGCCCGACATCGATGGCCAGCAGGCCCGGCTGCGGGAGCTGCCCATGCTGTGGCGGGCCGGCGAGCTGGCGCTGTTCCGGGTGCCCGGCCCGGCCGCGCCCGCCCAGCACCGCCCGCCCCCACTAGGGATCGTCCTCGGTGGCCTCACCCTGCTGGCCTCGGCGGGCGCCGTCCTGCTGCCCAGGCTGCACCGCCGCTGCTAGGCTCCAGCCGGCTCGACACCCGGCACGGACGGAGGACTGGCATGGCGCTCGGCAGGGACTCCGGCATCGCTGTGGTGCCGATCGTCCTCAGCGCGCTGGTCGGTCTGATCGTCGCCGCGGTGGGGTCAGTCGCGATCGTGTCCGCGGGCACCGCCAAGCCGGCGGACCCGGTCACCAAGCCACTGATCACCTACGACAGCCCCTAGTCGGGCCGGCCGGCCACCATCGAGCGAAGCAGGGCCTCGACCGCCGCACCGGTGGCTTCCCAGCTGAAGCCCTCGGCGAACTCGCGGGCGGCCTCGCCGAGCTCCTTGCGCAGCACCGGGTCGACCAGGAGCGCCTCGGTGGCCGCCACCAGTCCAGCCAGGTCGTCCACCAGGTAGCCGGTCCGCCCGTCGAGCACAGACTCGGTCGTACCGCTCGCCTCGCGGAATGCGACCGACGGGACGCCCAGGGCGCCGGCCTCGACGATGGCCAGCCCCCACCCCTCCTTCAGCGACGGCAGCAGGTTCACCCACGCCGACGCCAGCAGCGCGTTCTTCTCCTCGTCCGCCACGAAGCCGTGGAAGCGCACCGCGTCGCTCACGCCGAGCCGCTCGGCGCAGGCCACCAGCTCGTCGTGCCAGTAGCCGTGACCGACCACGTGCAGCACGATGCCGGGGTGCCGGTGACGCAGCTCGGCCACTGCCTGCAGGGCCAGCTCGACCCGCTTGTGCGGGACCAGCCGACCAAGCACGACCAGGCTCGGTTCGTCCGAGCACTCGGTCGTCACCGGTTCCACGACCTGGTCGCGGCCGCTGTAGACGACCGTCGTACGGCCGAAGTCGACACCGAGGCCGACGAGCTCGTCGCGGGTCGCGGCGGACACCACCAGGTGCTGTGCGCGGGAGTAGACCCGAGTGGCTACCCGGGACTCCAGCCACCAGCCGAACCGGGCTCGGACCGGACCGAACACCTCCGGCCACTGCTCGCGGTGCACGTGGTGAACCAGGTTGACCACCGGGCGGCGGGTCACCAGCGGCGACCAGAACGGGATCCCGTTCTGCACGTCCACCACGACGTCGACCGAGCGCCGGTGCCGCAGCAGCTGCAGCAGCCCGAGCGGGTAGACGCTGAACCGGCCGCCGCGGCGGAGGAACCGGCGGCTGTCGAGGACCTCGTCCGCGGCGGCTCCGGGGTAGCGCGCGGTCACCACAGTGACGTCGTGGCCCCAGCCGGCCAGGTGCCGGCTCACGCGGTCGAGGAATGCTTCGGCGCCACCGGCCTCGGGGTGACCCTGGTCGCGCCAGCTGAGGAACAGGACCCGCAGGCGACCGCGCGCGCGGTCGTCGGTGCGGGCGGTCATGAGGGACGAGGGTAACGGCCGCGACCTGCAGCAGTGGACGAACCTGGCCGTTGGCCGCCGATAGGCTCACGGCCGATGTCCGCCCGTAGCTCGACTCGACCCGTGGACGTGTCCACCCGACGAGGCGTACGCCGGTCGGTGGCCCTCCTGCGGGCCTTCGCCGTCGAGCAGACCGAGCCCGACGTGTTCTACGGGCTGCTGGCTCGCGACTCGGCCCGGATGGTCGAGGACTTCACCGACCTGCCGGGTCGCACGGTGCTGGACGTCGGGGCCGGCCCGGCGCAGTTCGCCGCGGCGTTCGCCCAGCGCGGGGCGTTCTACCTGGGCCTGGACGCCGACCCGAACGAGGTCCGCAGCGCCGCCTTGCCCGGCACGGCGGCCCTGGTCGCGGTCGGGGAGCGGTTGCCGCTGCGGTCGCGGTCGGTGGACGTGACCTTCTCCAGCAACGTGCTCGAGCACGTGCGGGACGCGCCCGCCTTCGCCGACGAGCTGGTGCGGGTGACCCGGCCCGGCGGCTACGTGTTCCTCAGCTACACCAACTGGCTGTCGCCGTGGGGCGGGCACGAGACGTCGCCGTACCACTACCTCGGCGGGGAGCGGGCGGTCGCGCGGTACACCCGCCGCTACGGCCACCCGCCGAAGAACCGGGTCGGCACCAACCTGTTCCCGGTGTCGGTGGCCGGCGGGCTG
>JAVEDA010000219.1 GCA_030841195.1 Actinomycetota bacterium
CTCGTCCTGCTCGTGATCGGAGCGGTCTGGGCCGCCCTGCGGCTGGGCGACGACAGCGGTGCGCAGCCCGGCTCCGGCGGCTCCGGCTCGCCGGCGCCGCTCGAGCTGGCCGGCTGGCTGCCGCCCGGGTCCGGCGCGGCCGACCCGCGCTACCGCCTCTCCCCCGGCGCCGACCTGCTCGACGGCCCCGGCACCGGCGAGGTGCGCCGCCTCGACCCGGCTGACGCGGACGCCGCCTCGATGCGGGTGGGGACGGTGGTCGACGCGAGCACCGAGCCCGGCGCCGGCTGGGTACGACGGGGCGCGGCGGGACCGGCGTACCCGCTGGTGACCGCGCGGTCCGCCTACGAGGCCCTGGTGCGGACGCCGCTGCCGATGCCGCTGATGGCCTGCCCGGAGCCGCTGCCGCCGGACGCCGACCCGGTGCCGTGCGGCGGCCCGGTCACGGTCACCGGGGCGCGGCTGGGGCTCTCGCTGCAGCAGTCGCCGGACGGGCTGGTGCTGGTGCCGGCCTGGCTGTTCGACGTCGACCGCTCGCCGCAGCCGCTGGTGCAGCTCGCGGTCGACCCGAGCCTGCTGCGTCCGGTCCCCCCGGACCTGGGCGGCGGCTCCGGCGGCTCGACCGGGTCGGCCGGCACCGCCAGCGCCGCGCCGGGTGGCCCGGCGACCGACGTACCGGCAGAAGGGTCGAGGTTCAGCTCGGTGACCCGGGCGGCCGACGACCGCAGCCTGAAGGTGACGTTCTACGGCGGCGTTCCCGAGTGCTACTCCTACGACGTGCACACCGACGAGACCGGCCGACAGGTGCGGCTCTCGGTGGCGGAGACGCGCACCGCCGGCGACAAGCCGTGCATCGACCTGGCGATGGAGATCACCAAGACGGTGCCGCTGGACGCACCGCTCGGGCTCCGGACGGTCGTCGACGCGGAGAGCGGCGCCGTCGTGCTCGGCCCGAGCCGCTAACTGCGACCGCTGCCCTCCAAATGATCACGGTTCCGTGATCACTAGTCGCGAACCGCGGTGAATTCGCCGCGGTTGACCACCAACGATCACGGAACCGTGATCATTTGGCGTACGGGGCTAGACCCTCAGCGGTCAGTGGAACGAGTCGCCGCAGGCGCAGGACCCGCCGGCGTTCGGGTTGTCGATCGTGAAGCCCTGCTTCTCGATGGTGTCGACGAAGTCGATCGAGGCGCCGCTCAGGTACGGGGCGCTCATCCGGTCGACCACGACGCCCACGCCGCCGAAGTCGGTGACCACGTCACCGTCGAGGGTGCGCTCGTCGAAGAAGAGCTGGTAGCGCAGGCCGCTGCAGCCGCCGGGCTGGACGGCCACGCGCAGGGCCAGGTCGTCCCGGCCTTCCTGCTCGAGCAGGCTCTTGACCTTCGACGCGGCACCGTCGGTGAGCAGCACTCCCGTGGCCTGCTCGGTGGTCTGGTCCTGAACGGTCATCTGGATGCTCCCGGGTGGGTACGACGGCGTCACGCTTGCCCCTCCATGGTGACACAGCTTCGGCCGGGATCCCGTGGACCCGGCCCGACTATCGCGACCAGGTGCGCGCGACCCGGGCCGCGAGCACTGCCAGGCGCTCGTCCGGGGTGTGAGGCTCGTCACCAAACGGCACCTCGTCGGCCGAGTAGGCGGCGTCCACGCCGAGCGATGCGAGCTCGCGCCGGCCGACCTCGACCCGCCCCGCCAGCACCACCGTCGGGCGCCCGGCCCGCTGCGCCGCCCGGGTCACCCCGACCACCACGCGGCCGCGCAGCGACTCCCAGTCGAAGACCCCCAGCGCGGTCACCGCCAAGTCGGCCGCCCGGACCCGGTCGTCCAGCCGGGACACGCCGGCCACCAGCTCGGTGCCGTTGACCCGCTCGGCGCCCAGCAGCATCAGGCCGAACCCGATGCCGCCGCCGGCTCCGGCTCCCGGCCGGACCGCCAGGCCGCCGTCGGTCTCGGTGGCCCACTCGCGCAGGGCCGTCTCGAGCGCGTCCCGGGCTTCCCGGTCCGCGCCCTTGGCCGCCGCGAACCCGTGCGCCGCCCCCGAGTGCCCCATCAGCGGCGCGTCGGTCGCGGTGGCCGCCACCAGCTCGAGGCCGGCCAGCTCGTCGCGGTGACCGTCGACCGCCGCGACCAGACCCCTGCCTCCGTCGGTCGTCGCGGTGCCCCCGACCCCGACGACGACGCGGTGCACGCCGGTGGCCGCCGCGGCCAGCAACAGCTCGCCCACGCCGTACGACGATGAGGCGACCGCGTCGCGGTCCTCCGGCGCGACCAGGTGCAGGCCGACCGCCTCGGCCGCCTCGACGTAGGCGGTGTCACCGACGTGCAGCACCCGGGCGGGCACCGGGTCGCCCAGCGGCCCGCGCACCGTGACGACCCCGACCTGGCCGCCGAGCGCGGTGCCGAGCACGTCGACGAAGCCCGGCCCACCGTCGGAGAGCGGCAGCAGGTCCAGCTCGTCGTAGGGCGCGCTGCGCAGCCAGCCGAGCGCGACCGCGTCGGCCGCCTCCGCAGCCGCGAGGTCGACCCCGAACCAGTCGGGCGCCACCAGGACCTTCACCCCCGCATCCTCGCGCACCTTCGGTCCTCGGCCTGTGCCCGCTCGCCGCCGATCCGGGATGATCGCGGGATGGGTCCTGACGACTGGCGGCCGGTGCCGATCCTGCCGTCCACGGACCCGGCGGCGACCGCGGCGTTCTGGGAGTCGCTGGGCTTCCGGGTGGTGGACGCGTCACCGGACAGCACGCCGTACCTCATCGCGGTCCGCCAGGGCGCCGAGCTGCACTTCGCGACCGACCCCGACGTGACTGCAGCCGCTGCCCGGGCGGCTTGCTACGTGCACGTGCCGGACGCGACCGCCGTGCACGCCGAGTGGTCCGGGCTCGGGCTGCCGGCGACCGGCCCCGGCTCGGTCGGCCGTCCCGAGGTCCGGCCCTGGGGGCTGCTCGAGGTCTGGGTGACCGATCCGGACGGCACCGTGGTTCGGTTCGGCAGCCAGGTCTGAGCTCGCACGGCTGCGCGCTCAGAGGCCCGGCGCGCCCCAGACGGGGAACCAGCGCGCGAGGTCGGGCTCGACCGGCAGGTCGGCCCCGACTGCCGCGCGCACCTGCAGCTCGAGCGCCGTGTCCCGCTGCTCGGGTCCGGTCGGAGCGAACGGGTAGAAGGTGCCGCGCTTGTAGAGGTAGACCAGGCCCACCGGCCGGTCGCCCTGTGCCTCGAACCCGACCAGCGAGCACAGCAGGGCAGGCGCAAAGCCGTTGTCCTGCAGGGTGCTGTTGACTGCGTGCAGCTCGGTGACCAGCGCGGGCAGCTCCTCCTGGTCGTGTCGTACGAGCAGCCAGGTGAAGCCGTAGGCGTCGGTGCTCACCTCGACCTTGGGGCCGCCGTCGGCGTCCAGCAGCTGCTGCAGGTCACCTTGGACCTCGGAGAACGCCGCGCCCTCGGCCGCGCGGAAGCACACCGCGCCGCGACCGGTCGGGCGCACCGACAGGGCCGCCTGCAGCGTGACCGCGGCGTCCGGGAGCGCGAACAGGCTGTCGAGGTTCGGCTTGGTCTCCTTGCTGCGGCCGAGCGCCGCGTCCAGCCACTTCACGCCGTACGACTCACGCCGGGCGGTTGAGCTGCGCCGAGATCTTGCCGAGCTGGTCGAGCCGCTTCTCCAGCGGCGGGTGGGTCGAGAAGAGCGACGAGATGCTGAAGCCGGGGGCGACCGCGGGGGTGAAGAAGAACGCGTTGAACGGCTCTGCCTGGCGCAGGTCCTTGGTGGGGATCCGGCCCATCTCGCCGCTGATCTTGACCAGGGCGGACGCAAGCGCGGACGGCTGCCCGGTGAGGAAGGCGCCGGCCCGGTCGGCGGCCAGCTCGCGGTAGCGCGACAGGGTGCGGGTGAGCAGGAAGGACAAAGCGTAGACGATGATGCTGACCAGCGTGATGATCAAGATGATCGGTGCGCCGCCGTTGTTGTTGTTGCGACGGCCACCGAACATCCCGCTGTAGAGCGCCATCCGGGTCAGGAAGCCCGCGAGCACGCCGACGAAGGCCGCCAGCGTCATCACGGTGACGTCGCGGTGCGCCACGTGCGAGAGCTCGTGGGACAGCACGCCCTCGAGCTCGCGCTCGTCCAGCCGGCGCATGATGCCGGTGGTGGCACAGACGACCGCGCGCGACGGTGACCGGCCGGTGGCGAACGCGTTCGGCACGTCGGTGTCGGCGATCGCGACCTTCGGCTTGGGCATGTCGGCCAGCGCGCACAGGCGGTCCACGATCGCGTGCAGCTGCGGCGCCTCCTCGGGAGTGACCTCGCGGCCGCCCATCGAGTAGAGGGCGATCCGGTCCGAGTAGAACCACTGCACGACCAGGAAGCCGCCGATGAAGATGACGCCCCAGTACGAGAAGTAGTAGACGAGCACCGAGCCGAGCACGACGAACAGCGCGCCGAGCAGGAAGATCGTGCCGCCCATCCGGGCGGTGAGGCCGCGGTCGGGGAGGTAGCGGGACTGTGCCATGTCGGGTGCCTTGTCAGCCGGGGATGAGGCCCTCGGCAGTGTCGGCCAGCATCGCGCGGACCTCCTCGAGCGAGCTGGTCTCGTCGGGCACGACCGCGTCGGACGGCTCGAGCGAGTCGTCCGGCAACCGCTCGCCGACGGTGCGCACCTGAGCCAGCATCTCGGTCAGTGCGGACCGGAACCCGGCCTCGTCGCCGGCCTCGACCGCGCGCTCCAGGCCGCTGTCGAGCGCGTTGAGCAGGTCGGCGTGTGCGTCGTCGACGGCGTACTGCCCCTCGCTCAGGATCCGGACGATCACTTCTGCTCTCCCTCGGTCACAGGGGCGGCCGGCTCGGCGGCAGTGCTCGGCGCCGCGCCCTCGATGGCCTCCGGCGCCTTGCCGGCCCCGAGCTCGCCCTTGAGCCGGGCCAGCTCGAGCTCGACGTCGCCCTGGCTGGACATCCGCTCGAGCTCGGCGGTGATGTCGTCCTTGGCGGTGCCGGACACATCGTCCAGGGCACCGCTGGCGAGCAGCTCGTCGATGGCACCGGCGCGGGCCTGCATCGCCTGGGTCTTGTCCTCGGCGCGCTGCACGGCCAGGCCGACGTCGCCCATCTCCTCGGAGATCCCGGAGAACGCCTCGCCGATCTTGGTCTGCGCCTCGGCCGCCGTGTAGGTCGCCTTGATCGTCTCCTTGCGGGTCCGGAAGGCATCGACCTTGGCCTGCAGCCGCTGGGAGGCGAGGGTGAGCTTCTCCTCCTCGGCCTGCAGGGCTGCGTGCTGGGCGGCCAGATCGGTCTGCTGCTGCTGCACGGCGGACCGGCGGGTCAGGGCCTCGCGGGCCAGGTCCTCGCGGCCGGCGGCGAGCGCCTGGCGGCTCTGGCTCTCGAGCTTGTCCGACTGCTGCTGCAGCTGCTGGACCTGGAGCTCGAGGCGCTTGCGGGACGTCGCGACGTCGGCCACTCCCCGGCGTACCTTCTGCAGCATCTCGAGCTGCTTCGTGTAGGAGTAGTCGAGGGTCTCCCGCGGGTCCTCTGCGCGGTCGAGTGCCTTGTTCGCCTTGGCACTGAAGATCAGCTTGAGCCGCTTCATGACGCTCATGAGACTCGGCAACCCCCTTCGTCGTGGCGGCCCTGGACCGGGCCCTCGGTCCCAGCCTAGGACCGTCGGTCCTCCCAAGGGACGCCCGTGCAGGTCGGGAAGTTCCCACCCTGACGGCGGCTCCGGGGCGCTGCCACCCGCGGGTACGCTGGCGCCCGTGTTCGGACGAAGCAAGACCGCAGCCCCCGACGAGGCGACCGCCTCGTCG
>JAVEDA010000250.1 GCA_030841195.1 Actinomycetota bacterium
GAGGAGGGTGCGCGGGCGCTGCGCGGCCTGCTCGACTCCGGCGTGGAGTTCACCGCCGTGATCGCCGGCAACGACCTGCTCGCGCTCGGTTGTTACGACGTGTTCCGGGAGCGCGACATCACCTGTCCCGGCGAGATCAGCGTGGTCGGCTTCAACGACATGCCCTACCTGGACAAGCTGCAGCCGCCGCTGACCAGCGTGCGGGTGCCGCACTACGAGCTCGGCGCCGAGGCCGCGCGGATGCTGCTCGACGGCCTGCACGACGCGGCGCGGCACCCGCGCTCGGTGCTGCTGCCGCTGGCACTGGTGGAGCGGGCCTCGACCGCACCGCCGGCTCAGAGGGTGTAGCGGCGACCAGCCGGGTTCCCGGCCAGGTCGGTCACGCCGAGCGAGTGCTCCGGGTTGAGCAGGACGAACAGCTGGCCGGTCGTCGGTGCCGCCGGGGTGAACGCGGCCCGGCGTACGGTCCCGGAGGCGCAGCTGGTCGTCGCCCCGGTTGCGTCGGTGCACGTCCACGTGCCCGCGACCGGAGCACCGCCGTCCCCCGCGATCACCGGCGCGCTGGCCGACGTGATGCCGGTGGCGTCCTCGTCGAAGTCGAGCACCGGCGTGCCACTGGCGGTGCTGGTGCGTACCACGGTCGGCGCCAGGTTGTCGTTGGCGACCACCTCGAGGGTGGGCAGGCCGGCCCGGGACTGCCGGCTGCGCAGCGACCGGTCGGTGACCTCGACCTCGGTGCGCCAGGTGCCCGCGATGGCGCAGCTGGAGATGGTCGCCGCCGACGACCAGACACCGTTGTGGCGGGTGCCAGAGATCCGGTGCAGCGCGACCTCGCGGCTACCGTCGGCCCGGTCCGGGTCGATGAGCAGGACGCGAACCCCGCGCACGCCGGACCCGGCGTCGCGGGCGCGCACCCGCAGGGTCACGTGCAACGGCTGGCTGCGGACGTCGACGGAGGTGGGCGTGACGGTGAGCTTGCCCCGCGGGGCGGCGCCGTCGGAGCGGCTGCGGACCGTGATGGTCCGGTCCGCGTGCCTGAGAGCGCCGAGCGCGGCCCAGCCGTAGGTGCGGACGTTGACGACCTCGTCGACCACACCGACCTGCAGCCGCCAGGTGGTGTCGCCGAGCCAGCGCGGGACGGTGAGGGTGCCGCGCCAGCGGCCGTCGGCGGTTGTGCCGCTGACGCGCTGGAGCAGCACCGAGGCCGAGCGCTGGTCGTTCCCGGCTGTGACCAGGACCCGCTTGACGCCGGCTCGAGCGTCGGTGGCGCGTGCCGTCACGGTCAGGTGTGCGGCCTTGGTACTGGTGTCGACCGTGGTCCGGTTGAGGCGGAGGGTCATGAGACGCGGTGCGGCGGTGTCCGCGAACGAGATCGCCGTGACGGCCGCCGACGGGAGGGCCACGTCGGTGCCGGCCCCCGCGAGCGCCACGTTGCCCGCCAGGTCGTGCACGGCCAGGTGTGCGGTGTAGGTGCCCGGCACGCTGCCGCGCGGCAAGGCCAACCTGACGGTCCAGGTGTCGCCGACCACGTGCTGCATCCGCACCGGGTTCTCCGGCGCGACCTTTCCCTGCGGGCCCCAGAGCTGGGCGAGCACCCGTCCCACACCGGCTGCCGGGCCGGGCCCGCCGGTGTCCGTGACGGTGACCGTCAGGGTCACGACGGGGGTACGTCGGGTGGTGTCGACCGTCTTCGGCGCGGTGGTCGCCGAGCCGACGACGGGGTCACCGTTGTCGGACGGCACGCAGCCGGACAGTGCGGTCGCAGCGGGGGCCGCGTTGACCGGCGTACCGGGGAGAATGGCCAGCGGGACGACGACCGCCGCCGCGACGACGCACCCGGACCACCGCACGTGCCCACCCCGCATCTGGTTTGTCGATGACGCGTCGACCCTAGGGCGGCGACGGAGGCGATGCGAGGATGCGCGCGACAGGACTCGGTAAAGAGGCAGAACCTGGTAGAACAGGCGCCATGGCCGAGTCCGAGATCTTGGGGATGTCGCTGTTCGCCGGGATCACCGAGGAGTCGGCGGAGATCGTGGCCGCCGGTGGCGTGACGGACGTGCCGGCGGGCCAGGTCCTGGCGCAGGCGGGCGACCAAGGGGTCGGCATGTTCGTGGTGCTCGACGGCTCGGTGGTGGTCGAGCGCGGCGACCTGCACATCGAGATGGGGCGTGACGGGTTCTTCGGTGAGCTCGCGCTGCTCGTCCCCGACTCGCCGCGGATCGCTCGGGTGCGCGCCAAGACCGACGCGCGTGTCCTGGCCGTCCCGCGGCAGACGTTCGACCTGCTGCTCGAGACCGAGCCTTCGTTCGCCCGGGCGCTGCTCCGGGAGCTGGCTGCTCGGCTGGTGCAGGCGCGCACCGGACACTGATCCGCGGGGTGGTCCCGGGGCCTGGACGTGGCTGCGGCCGGGTGCCAGGCGTTGTGCCCAGGCCCCCGGCCGCTTCCCCACCCCTGGTCAGGCGGTCGCCGCCCCGATCGGTCCGTGGTGCCGGAACCGGTACACGGTGAAGCCGGCCGCACCGGCGATCAGGGTGCCGCCGAGCAGGGCCAGCGCTGTCACCGGCACCGACGACGGATCCGACGGGTTCGACGTGTTGCCGGCCGGCTGCTGGCCCGCCTGCGGGCCACGGTTCGCCCGCTCCATTTGCTCGACCTTCGACCGGGTCTGGGGCGACAGACCGCCGGTGCCCCCCGCCTGTGCGTTGGTCTGCGAGGAGCCTGAGCCGGTGTCCTCGGGCGGAACCCCGGCGAAAGCCGGGGCGGCGACGAGGACAGCCGCACCGGCCAGGACGACCGTGGCGGCTGCCCGGCGGGCGGTGGTGTTCGTGGTGGTGTTCATGACGCTCCCTCGGGGGTGGTGACCCCGCCTGTCGAGGTCTGGTCCCACCCTCGGCCGGGCGCGCCTGTCCGACATCCGGCGATCGAGCAGCATCGGACGCCGTGGTCCTTAGGCCGGGCGGCCGACGTACCTAGGGACGGCTCGTCCGACGCCCGCGGCAGCCCGCGCCAGCCCACCGTCGAGTGGCGCGACCTCGTGGTTCACCCGGCGTGTCGGCCACAGGATTGCGCCACTCGACGCAACCTTGCCCACCATCGGGGCGGATCTGGTGGCGGAGGCGGGGAGATTTGAACTCCCGATGGGGTTGAAGCCCCAAACCGCATTAGCAGTGCGGCGCCATAGACCGGACTAGGCGACGCCTCCCCGCAGCCGGCCGGAGCCGTCTGCGTCGCCAAGGTTACCCGTCGGCGCTCGAGCCGAGCAAAGCACTGGGGCCCTACCGAGGCGAACCTGTGCCTACCGCGACGAATTCACCTCGGTTGACCACCAACGATCACGGAACCGTGATCATTTCGAGGGTGGCGGGGCGGTCCGGCACTCGGCGGCACCTGGCCGCGCTGCGGGTCAGCTGAGGGTCTGGACGTCGAGGGCGCCGTCGGCGTAGCGGCGGCGAATGACCTTC
>JAVEDA010000254.1 GCA_030841195.1 Actinomycetota bacterium
GACGCCGATCGGCTGCGCGGGCATGCGCCGGCACGGCGACGGGACCGTGGAGGTCAAGCGGATGTTCGTCCGGGTCGAGCACCGCCGCCGCGGTCACGCCCGGCGGCTGCTCGCGGCGCTGGAGGACAGGGCCCGGGCGCAGGGCTGCCGTCGGGTGGTGCTCGAGACCGGCCTGGCCCAGCCCGAGGCCATTGCGCTGTACACGTCGGCGGGCTACACCCCCATCGCGGGGTTCGGCCACTACAAGGACGCACCGCTGTCGCGGTCCTTCGCCCGCGACCTCTGAGGTCGGGCCGAGGATCCCTTCCGGAGACCTGTGACTGGCACTTACCGCTTCGGTTGTCCACAGCAGGCGTTCCCGCGGGAACGCTTCTGCCTCGCAACGGCAACTCCGGGTGGCATGCACGCAGATGATCTTGACCGACCTGTGTCGCGGTCATCAACGGATCTGAAGCGCGGTTCCTTGCCGGACGAACGATCGCGCAACTTCCCACTCATTGGAGCAAGTCCGGCCACCGGTAGGCCGGGAACCTGCTCCGATCATGAAGAAGCCGGTGCCCGCTCGGCCTGCAGCTGGGTCTCGGTGTCGTCGAAGCCGACCGAGCGGTAGATGCGCACCGCCAGGTAGTCGGGGTCGGCGACCATCACCAGCGTGGTGGCGCCGAGCTCGCCGAACCCGTACTCGCTGACGTGGTGCACCAGCGTCCCCGCCAGTCCTCGGCCCCGGTACGCCGGGTCGGTCTCGACCAGCCGGAACCGGGCCAGTCCGGGGCCGGCCGTGGCGAGCCCCATCTGCGCGACGAGCCGGCCGTCGAGGAAGGCACCGAACCAGGCGCCCTGACCGGCCGTGCTGGTGGCCCGGTCGGTGGCGACCCGCCGGGACTCGAACGCCTCGTGGTCCGGGTCGTCGTCGGTGGCGTTCGCGAGGATGCGGACCCGCAGGCTCTGGGCCCAGTCGTCCTCGGAGGTCAACCGGCGGTACTCCGCCTCGTCGTTGGGGCGGGGCGGAGGGTGCACCGAGGTCGCGGTCATCACGGTGGACGCGTCGATGTGGAGGCCCATGTCGGCGAACCCGGCCAGGTCCGACGCCCGGCCGACCGTCCCGTCCACGCCGAACGCCAGGTGGCGGGTGTCCGGGAAGGTGGCCGCGAACCGGTCCACCCACTGCTCGTGCTCGCCGGGCTGCGGCACCCGGTCGAGCAGCAGGAAGTTCCCCCACCAGAAGGTCGGGTTGTGCGGTGTCCGCACCACGATGTGGTCGCCGCGGTCCTCGACGGTGCTGCCGCCGAGCTGCAGCAGAGCGAGGTCGGTGCGGAAGGCGAGCGAGGTGACGTCCACCCGCAGGAGAGTAGGGAACCCGACGCATGAACGTAGTTACCGACGGGTAACATAACGGCCATGGATCACGAGCAGGTAGGCCCGGTGGACCTCGACGACCTGCGCCGGGTGGTCGACGGGCGCTGGGCCCACGTGCGCGGGATCGTGCGCCGGGAGGTGCCCGCCGAGTGGTGCCGGCCGGCCGTCGACACCGATCCGGCGCTCCTGCGGGCAGAGACCCTGAAGCGGGCCCGTGCCCTCGCGGCCACCGGCCTGCCCCGGCGGGGCTTCGCCAAGGCCTACGGCGGCGAGGACGACATCGGCGGCTCGCTCACCGCCTTCGAGATGCTCGGTCTGGTCGACCTCAACCTGATGGTGAAGGCGGGCGTGCAGTGGGGCCTGTTCGGCGCCGCGCTGCAGGCGCTGGGCACGTCGTCGCACCACGAGCGCTACCTGCCGTCGATGATGACTCTCGACCTGCCCGGCTGCTTCGCGATGACCGAGACCGGCCACGGGTCGGACGTGCAGTCGCTGCGCACGACCGCGACCTACGACCCGGCGCGCGAGGAGTTCGTCGTCTCCACGACGGACGACGAGGCGCGCAAGGACTACATCGGCAACGCGGCTGTCGACGGCCGGGTTGCCGTCGTGTTCGCCCAGCTCGTGACCGGCGGCGAGAGCCAGGGTGTGCACGCCCTGGTCGTGCCGATCCGCGACGAGGCGGGCCGGCCGTGCCCGGGAGTGCGGATCGAGGACTGCGGGCTCAAGGGTGGCCTCAACGGCGTCGACAACGGCCGGCTCTGGTTCGACGGTGTGCGGGTGCCGCGGGAGGCGCTGCTGGACCGCTACGGCCAGGTCGCGGCCGACGGGACCTACAGCAGCCCGATCGAGAACAGGTCGCGGCGCTTCTTCACCATGCTCGGAGCGCTCGTCCGGGGCCGGGTCAGCGTCGGCGGTGCGGCGGCCGGAGCAGCCCAGGTGGCTCTCGCCATCGCGGTCGAGCACGGCGAGAGCCGGCGGCAGTTCGCCCGCCCCGGCACTGACGGCGAGGTCACTGTGCTCGACTACCTGACCCACCAGCGGCGACTGCTGCCGGCGCTGGCGACGTCGTACGCGCTGCACTTCGCCCAGGGTGAGCTCGTCTCCGACCTGCACGACGTGCAGACCGGAGGCACCACCGACGACGAACGGCAGCGCGAGCTCGAGTCGCGGGCTGCGGGGCTCAAGGCGATCAGCACCTGGCACGCCACGGCGACGATCCAGACCTGTCGCGAGGCCTGCGGCGGCGCCGGTTACCTGGCCGTCAACCGGTTGGTGGGGCTGAAGGCCGACAGCGACGTCTTCACCACGTTCGAGGGCGACAACACGGTCCTCATGCAGCTGGTGGCACGGTCGATGCTCACCAGCTACCGCGACCACGTCGGCGACCTCGACACCCTCGGCACGGTGCGCTTCCTGGCCGAACAGGTCAAGGAGACGCTGCTGGAGCGGACCTCGGCCCGCGGCCTGGTCGACCGGCTGGCCACCGCCGCGCCAGGGCGCGACGAGGACGCCAACCTGCTCGACCGGGAGTGGCAGCGCGAGCTGTTCGCCTGGCGGGAGTCACATGTGGTGGCCGGACTAGCCCGTCGGCTGCGCCGGGTGTCCACGAGTGACGGCGCGGCGGCCTTCGAGGCGGTGAACCGCGTGCAGGCGCACTCCCTGCGCGCCGCACACGCGCACGTGCACCGCCTGGTCTTGGAGGCGTTCGTCGCGGCTATCGACAACTGCACCTCCGACGCGACACGTGCCTTGCTAAGCCGTGCCTGCGACCTGTACGTCCTGTCCGAGGTCGAGGCCGACCGGGGCTGGTTCCTCGAGCACGGTCGGCTGACCCCCGCCGGGTCGAAGGCGGTCGGCCGCGCGGTCGACGACCTCTGCCGCGAGCTCCGGCCGCACGCGCGCACGCTGGTCGCGGGGCTGGGCGTGCCGCCCGCCTGGCTGGGTGCCGAGCTGGCCGGGTCGGCTCAGCCGAGCCGCTCGTCGACGTAGCACCAGCGCCAGGCCTCGCCGGTCTCGAAGCTGCGCATCACCGGGTCACCGGTCTCGTGGAAGTGCCCGGAGGCGTGCCGCTCGGGCGAGGAGTCGCAGCAGCCGACGTGGCCGCAGGTGAGGCACAGGCGCAGGTGCACCCAGCGGGTGCCGTCCCGCAGGCACTCCTCGCAGCCCTCCGGCGTGTTCGGCCGGACCGAGACCGGCGCCTCCTTGAGGTGCTGGCAGCCGACCCGGTCGGTGCGGGCTACCAGCTCGCGCTCGACCGTGCTGCCCTTGTCCTCCAGCCGGTCGAGCAGCGACTCCTCGGCGTCGAGCAGGTTCATGACGTCGCGCAGCACCTCGTCGTCCACCTTGCCGCTGTCGCGCGCCTTGAGCACCACGTCGCGTTCGGCGTGCAGCATCTCCTGCCGAAGCCGGCGGTAGCTCTCGCTGGGCGTCTCGTCGTCGCTCGGGGCGCCCAGCCGCTCCCACGCGGCGTCGGCCCGGCTGCGGGCCCGCTCCTCGAGCCGCTCGATCACCGCAGGATCGTCACCCTCGGCCTTGAGCTCGTCCAGCCGGGCCAGGCCGGCCCTGGTGGCCTTGGACAGCAGGGCGGCTTCCTCCAGCGCGTCCTCGGCCGGGTCCGGACCGGGCAGGTCCAACCGGCGTACCAGCCAGGGCAGCGTGGTGCCGTTGACCAGCAGCGTGCCCCCCACGACGGCGAACGCCGCGAGGATCAGCACGTCCCGCCGCGGCGTCTCCTCCGGCAGCACGAACGCGGCGGCCAGGGTCACGACGCCGCGCATGCCGGCCCACGAGGTCAGGGTGGCGGCGCTCCAGCTCCATGCGTTCGCGCGCATTGTGGCTGTGCCGTAGTGGTAGGCGGCGGTGGCGCCGAACACCCAGACGATCCGGGTCAGCAGGGTCGCCAGCAGCACGACCGCGCAGATGACCGCGAGCCGGGGTGACGTGAGGTTGCCCTCGGTGGCGTTCTGCACGACGGTCCGCAGCTGGAGCCCGATGAGCAGGAAGACGGCGTTCTCCAGGACAAAGGTGATGGTGCGCCAGTTGGTCTGCTCGGCCAGCCGGGACGACGCCGACTGCAGCGCCGGTGCCTTGTGCCCGAGCAGGAGGCCGACGATGACGACGGCGAGCACCCCGCTGGCATTCACGGCTTCGGCTGCCAGGTAGGTGAGGAACGGCGCGACAAGCGAGAGGGTCGTGTCGAGGACCGGATCCTCTACTCGCTTGCGGGCCATCGCCAGCACTGCTGCCATGGCCAGCCCGACCACGATGCCGCCGCCGGCGGCCAGGACGAACCTCCCGCCGACCTCAAGGACGCTGACGGAGGCGAGGATCGCCGCCGTCGTGGTGCGCAGCGCCACCAGGGCGGTGGCGTCGTTGAGCAGGCTCTCGCCCTCGAGGATCGCGACGATCCGGCGCGGCATGCCCACCTTGCGGGCGATCGTCGTCGCGGCCACGGCGTCCGGTGGGGAGACCACGGCACCGAGTGCGAAGGCTCCGGCCGGCGAGACCCCAGGGATCACCGCCCAGGCCACCAGGCCGACCAGCACGGTCGTGAACGCCACCGCGCCGACGGCCATGATGCCGATCGCCTGCCGGTTCGCGCGCACGTCGACCAGCGAGGTGCGCAGCGCGGCCGCGTAGAGCAGGGGTGGCAGGAAGCCGATGAGCACGATGTCGGGGTCGATCCGGTAGTCGGGCACACCCGGGACCAGCGACGCGACGAGCCCGACGACCACGAGGACCAGCGGTGCGGAGAAGCCGAGGCGTCGCGCTGCCGCAGCGACCACGGCGACGGCAACGACCAGCGCCAGGATCTGGAGGGCTTCACTCATTGGTCACCTCAGCACCCTGGATACCTCGAGGATTCCCGTGGCTGAGCGGAGTCAGCGGTACTCCGGATTCGGGTGGTCGAATCGCGCCCCCGCGTCCCAGGCGGTGCGCTGGTTGCCGTACGCCGGGACGCCACCGGCGTTCTTGAGCAGCCGTGCCAGGTGCAACAGGTTCCACGTCATGAAGGTCGTGTTCCGGCGGGTGAACTCGTTGTCCGGGCCTCCGGACCCGTCGTCCAGGTAGCTGGGACCCGGTCCGGCCTCGCCGATCCAGCCCGCGTCCGCTTGGGGTGGGATGGTGCACCCGAGGTGCTGCAGCGAGTACAGGACGTTCATGGCCACGTGCTTGATGCCGTCCTCGTTGCCCGTGACGATCACGGCGCCGACCTTGCCGTAGTAGGCGTACTGGCCCTGGTCGTTGAGCTCGCTGCTGTTGCCGTAGAGCCGCTCGATCACGCGGGTGCAGACGCTGCTCTTGTCGCCCAGCCAGATCGGGGTGGCCACCACCAGGATGTCCGCGGCCTTGACGGTCGCATAGATCGCGGGCCAGTCGTCACGGGCGAAGCCGTGCTGGCGCATGTCCGGCTGCACACCCGGCGCCAGCTCGTGGTCGACAGCCCTGACCTCGTCGACATGCACGCCGTGCGCGCGCATGATCGCGATGCTGTTGGCGGCGAGGCCGGCCGTGTTCGACACCTCGGGGGAGCGCTTCAGGGTGCAGTTGAGGAAGAGCGCGCGGAGGTCCCCGAAGTCGTCGCTGTCGGACATGGCTGACCTTCCGGTGTCGAGTCGTGTCAGGCCGAGCGTCGGGTAGCGCTCTTCTTGGCAGCCGCCTTCTTCGTCGTACCTGCCTTCTTGGTGGTCTTCTTCGTCGCTGCCTTGGTGGTCTTCTTGACGGTCTTCTTCACGGCCTGCTTGGCGGGGGCCTTCGTGGCCGACTTCTTCGCGGCCGGCTGGGCGGCACCGTCACCGCGGCGCTCCTTGGCCTCCGCGACGCTGCGGCGCAACGCGTCCATCAGGTCGACCACCTGCCCGGTCGAGCGTGGCGCCTCCTCCGGCGCCTTGAGCTCGTGCCCGGCAGCCTTCGCCTCGATGACCTGCTCGAGCGCCTGGCGGTAGTCGTCGGAGAACTCGCCCGGTTCGAAGTCACCGGACAGTGCGCTGATGTAGGACTCGGCCATCGCCAGCTCCTGCGGGCGCACCGTGACGTCCGTGTCGTCGAAGCCGAGCTGTGGCGCACGCACCTCGTCCGGCCAGAGCAACGTCTGCAGCACCAGCACGCCCTCCCGCGGGCGCAGCATGGCCAGCCGCTCCCGCTGGCGCAGCGCGACCTTGACCACGGCGACCCGGTCGGCCTTCTCCAGCGAGTCGCGCAGCAGCACGTAGGGCTTGATGTCGCCACCGGTCGGGTCGCAGTAGTAGGGCTTCCCCATCTGCACGGCGTCGATCTGCGCGGCGGGGACGAAGCTCAGCACCTCGACCGAGCGGGACGAGGAGAGCGGCAGGTTGGCGAAGTCGTCGTCGTCCAGCACGATGATCTCGCCGTCGGGCAGCTCGTAGCCCTTGGCGATGTCGGCGTAGGGCACTTCCTCGCCGTCGACCGAGCAGACCCGCTTGTAGCGGATCCGGCCGCCGTCATCGCGGTGCACCTGCCGGAACGAGATGTCCTTCTCCTCGGTGGCGCCGAACAGCCGCACCGGGATGGAGACCAGCCCGAACGAGATCGCGCCCTTCCAGATGCTCTGTGGCATGCGGACATGATCGTAGGTATCGGCCGCCGCCGCCACCGGAGGGCGGGAACCGCCCTGGTCAGGCCCGGATTGTCGACAAAGAACCGGACACGCCGCGGCGCCTGCGGGGTTGTGTCCGGGCCTCGTGCGACCGTCGGGACATGACCACGACAGCTGCCGTCCTGCGGTGGTGCGCCACCTGCGGGTCCGACGTGACCTTCGAGCAGCCTGAGTGCCTCGACGAGCACGAGGGCGAGTGCCCGGAGTGGCTCTGCCAGCGCTGCGGGGAGGCCTTCCTGGTCGGCTTCGCGCTGCCCCAGCCGGGCTCAGGTCGTCGGGCCGCCCGCGGGGTCGCCTAGCCCACCAGCTCGTCGGTCGAGCGGTCGCGGCCCCAGCAGCGCACGATGTCGCGCACCGAGAGGATGCCCGCCACCTCGCCCTGGTCCAGCACCACCAGGTGCCGGAAGCCGCCGCGCATCATCGCTTCCGCCGCCTGCTCGAGGGTCCAGCTCGGGGCCGCGTAGACGAGGTCGTCGGTGAGGTGGTCGCCCACGTGCTCGACATCGGGGTCCTGGCCGGCACCGACCGAGTGCAGCACGTCACGCTCGGTGAGGATCCCCACGCCCTCGCCGCCCGGGTCGTGCACCACGGCGGCGCCCACCCGCCGGGCGGCCATCGCCCGGCTGGCCTCGCGCAGGGAATGATCGGGCCCGATCATCAGCACCTCGGTGCTCATGCCGTCACGCACGTGCATGGTCATGACCTCCTCGGCAGTGCCGTGCCACCATCCTGGCCGTCGCCGCGCAGCCCGTCCAGGACCGGGCCTGGCCTATCCTCGGGCCGGTGACCAGCCAGGCGATCGCCGCGCGACCGGCTCCGGTCCCGGTTGTGGTGCGGCCCGAGCGGCTCGGCGTGCTCAGCCGGCTCGACCCGCCGGTCGTGGTCACCCTCGTCTGGGTGCCCCTGGTGCTGCTGCTCGACCGCGGCGCCGGCATCTGGTGGCAGCGGGCGCTGGGCGTCGGGACCTGGCTGCTCCTGGCAGCCCTGCTGCGCCGCGAGACCCCGCTCGTCCGGGCCCAGGTGGCGGTCGTCGTGGTCTTCGCCTCCGCGGTCGAGTACACCTTCTCGCCGCTGCTCGAGGTGTACGTCTACCGGCTGGGCAACGTCCCGGCGTTCGTCCCACCGGGTCACGGCCTGGTCTACCTGTGCGCCCTGGCGATCGGCCGGTCGGCCTGGCTGCACCGGCGTACCGGCCCGGCAGTGGCGGCCACCGTCGTGCTCGGCGGGCTGTACGCCGGGTGGGGGCTGTTCTGGTCGGCCCGTCCGGACGTGCTCGGTGCGTTCTGGTACCTCTGCCTGCTCGGCTTCCTGGCCTGGGGCCGGTCCCGCACCCTCTACGTCGGCGCCTTCCTCGTGGTGACCTACCTGGAGCTGCTCGGGACCTGGTGGGGCACCTGGGCCTGGTCGACCCAGGACCCCACCGGGCTGGTGTCGATCGGCAACCCGCCCTCCGGCGCCGCCGGCGGCTACGGCTGGTTCGACCTGGCCGCCGTCCTCGCCGGCCCCGCCCTCCTCGCCGCCGCCACCCGCCACCGCTACCGCCGCACCCCCGCCCGGGCGTCGACCACGTAAAGCACGCGGGCGGACGCGGCAGCACCCGTGCAGCCGTGCTGTCGTGTCCCTCTGCGTGCTGAAGCGACCCCTGTGGTCGGCGCCGGACCCTCAAGGTGGTCACGGGGCGTGACCGATGCTCGAGGTGTGGACCTCAACCACGCGCCGGAGGCTGAGCGGGCCTTGTCGCGCCGCGGCTTCCTCGGCGTGGGCGCCGGGCTGCTTGGCGCCGGAGCCCTGTCAGCGGCGGGGGTAGCCGGCGCGACGGTGGCGGAGGCCGCAGGTGGGGACCGGGCCCTGCATCTGGTGCGCCGAACGACGTACGGGCCGACGCCCGAGCTGCTGGCCACGGTCCGCAAGATCGGGCCGGACGCCTGGCTCGAGCGGCAGCTGCACCCGGGGAAGGTGCCCGACGCCGCGATGACCGCCTTGCTGCGTCGCTGGCCGACCCTGCGGATGACGCCGGCTCAGCTGACCGCACGGATCGGCAAGTTCCAGTGGGACGGGATGTTCGACCTCTGCGACGCCCACATCGCCCGGGCCGCCTGGTCCAACCGGCAGCTGTTCGAGGTGATGGTCGACTTCTGGTCCAACCACCTCAACGTCACGTGCCCGTCGTCGGACGTGTGGAGCACTCGCCACCTCTACGACGCGCAGGTGATCAGGAGGCACGCGCTCGGCCGGTTCAGCGACATGCTGGTCGCGTCGGCGAAGCACCCGGCAATGCTCACCTACCTCGACAACGCGAGCTCGGACAAGGACGCGCCGAACGAGAACTACGCCCGCGAGCTGCTCGAGCTGCACACCGTCGGCGTCGGGGCGGGCTACACCGAGGCGATGGTGAAGTCGGCGGCCCGGTTGCTGACCGGGCTCTCCGTCGACGACCGGACCGGCGCCTACCTCTACGACACGTCCAAGCACGCGACCGGACCGGTGCGGGTGCTGGGATTCACCGACCCCAACCGATCGACGTACGGCGAGAAGGTGGCCGTCGCGTACCTGCGGTACCTCGCCAAGCATCCGGCCACCGCTCGGCACCTCGCCCGCAAGCTGGCCGTGCGGTTCGTCAGCGACGCACCGTCGGCCGCGCTGGTGGCCCACCTGGCCAAGGTCTACCTGGCGCATGACACCGCGATCGTGCCGGTGCTGCGGGCGCTGTTCCGGTCGCGGGAGTTCGCCCGGTCGGCGGGGGACAAGGTGAAGCGGCCGTTCGAGGACCTGGTGTCCACGGTGCGGGCGCTCGGGATCCGGCCGCCGGCGTCGGGCACGGAGGGGGTGCGACAGCTGTACTGGATGTCCGGCGACCTCGGGCAACCGCCGCTGGGCTGGCACCCGCCGGACGGCTACCCGGACGCCGCGGCCGCCTGGCAGAGCGCCGGCGGCACCCTGGCCCGCTGGAACGCCCATCTCGGTCTGGCCGCCGGCTGGTGGCCGAACGACCTGCGCCACCCTGGGCTGGCCTCCCGGCTGCGCCCTGCCCACCCACGCACCCACGGCGCCCTGGTCGACGCCGCGGCCGCCGGGCTCGGCCTGCCCCGGCCGACAGCAGCCGTGCGGGACGCGATCTGCACGTTCCTGTCGAAGTCCGCGGGGTCGGCGCTGTCCGCCGACGACCAGGCGATGGGCTGGCGGCTGCCCTACGTGTTCGGGCTGCTGCTCGACAGCCCCGCCGCGGCGGTCCGATGAATACCGGTCCGATGAACACCGAGCCGTTGGCTGAGGTCGCCGCCTGCGGGTGCCCGCACGAGCAACCTGCCGGAATGAGCCGGCGACGCCTGCTCGGCGCCGCGGGCGCGGCGGCCGCGCTCGGCGTGGTCGGCGGCCTGGTGGGCGACACCGCGTCGACCCGGCTGGCCTTCGCCGGCACGTCCTACACCGGCGACGTGCTGCTCGTGCTGAGCCTGCGCGGCGGCTTCGACGGCCTGTCTGCGGTGGTGCCGGCCGCCGACCCGCACTACGCGGGCGCCCGCCCAGGCATCGGCATCCCGACCGGAGCGCTGCTGCCGCTGGACGCCACCTTCGGGCTGCACCCGGCGCTCGCGCCGCTCAAGCCGTTCTGGGACGCGGGCTCGCTGGCCGCGGTGCACGCAGCCGGGCAGCCGGACCCGACCCGCTCGCACTTCCAGGCGATGGAGGCGATGGAGCGCGCCGCCCCGGGTGCCAGCGTGCGCACCGGCTGGCTCGACCGGGTCAGCTCGGCCCAGGGGGCGGGCTCGGCGTTCGCGACCGTCGGGGTCGGTGTCGAGGCCAACCAGCGCGCGCTGGTCGGACCGGCACCCGAGCTGCTGATGAGCTCGGTGGACGGCTTCTCGCTGCCCGGCGACGACGACGCGGTGGAGAGGGCCCGGTGGACCGCGGCGCTGGCGGCGATGCACCGGGGCGCCCGGGCCGAGATCGCCGGGCCGGCCCGGCTCACGCTGGCTGCCGTCGGGACCGCAGCGGCGTTGCAGGACACGGCGTACGTGGTGGCGAACGGTGCGGCCTACCCGGACGGGGACCTCGGCGACGCGCTGCGGGACGTGGCCCGGCTGGTGAAGGCCGGCGTGGGACTGCGGGTCGCAACCGTCGACTTCGGCGACTGGGACATGCACCAGGGCCTCGGCCGCCCGGACGACGGCTGGATGGCCCGTCAGCTGACCGAGCTCGGCGCGGCACTCGCGGCGTTCGCCACCGACCTGGGCAGCGACCTCAGCCGGGTCACGGTGGTCACGATCTCGGAGTTCGGCCGCCGGGTGCGGGAGAACGCGTCCGGCGGGCTGGACCACGGGCACGGC
>JAVEDA010000271.1 GCA_030841195.1 Actinomycetota bacterium
CCCCGCTACAGGTGCGGCGCAAGGGCAGGCGGAGGTCGGACGGGGGCGCAACTGCCCGGCCTCCGCCGCCGGGCTCAGCAGGCTGGCTGGTCAGGCCAAGGTTCAGGCGAGCCGGACGAGCACCATCGGGTCGGCGTCGTTGCGACCGAGCAGGCTGTCGGGCGCCACGGCCGTCATCCAGTCGAAGGTCGTGGCGCCGCGAGCCGCGAGGGCGCGCTCGACCACCAGCGCCTCGAGGTACCGGCCAGGCGAGTAGCGCGCCCACCCGGTCACGAACCGACCCTCGAGCAGCCGGTACGTCGGGTCGTCGTTGATGCCCAGCGTGTAGGCGGCGAGCTCGCCGTCGATCTCCAGGGTGGCGAGCTCGAGGACTCCCGCGTCCGCGAGGTCGCCGACCCGGTGCCGCCAGGTCTGCTGGCGGGCGGCGTCGTCGAGGTCGCTGGCGCGGCCGTGCACGTGGTCCCGCTGCCGGTACACCTGCTCCAGCTGCGGCAGCTGCCCGCGGATCTCCCCGGCGTCGGAGGTGAAGCGCGCCCCTGCCGTCCGGCCGTCGGCCGCGAGCCGGTTGGCCGTCTTGCGCAGCGTGCGGCTCATGCCGGCCGAGAGGTACTCACGCGGGCTGCCGACGCCGGACCTGATGACCGGGATCTCCGCGGCGGGCTCCAGCCACGACCCCGAGAGCCCGGCGGCGAAGGCCGCCACGACCAGGTCGTCGGCGGGCAGCGGTCCGAGCATGACGGGCGCCGGCCGGTGCTGGTCCGCACGCAGCAGGTGCCAGCTCTCGCCCAGGGCGTGGGCGACGTGCGGCTCGCGGGTCAGGAGGGCGCCGCGGTGACCGCCGTCGGTGCCGGCGAGGGTCGTGGACTGAATCCGCCGGTCCTCGACGTGGTCGACGAGCACGGCGGCGCCGACCGCCGTACCGCTCGTGTCCCGGAGGAGGAGCACCCAGGGCTCCACCTGCCGCGAGTCGGTGCAGGCCGCCAGCTGCCAGCCCAGCCGGGCGGTCGGCGGCGCGCCGCAGCCCTCGGCCAGCGCGGTCAGCTCACGCTCGAGCGCTCCGACCTCCCGCAGCCCGTAGGCGAGCTCGACGGCGAGGAACGGCAGCGGCGGGGAGGCAGCGAGTGACGCGGCATCCGGCGCGCGGCCGGCCGACGTGACGGTCACGTGACCGTCCCAGCGGCGGACCCCAGCATCGACGACGGCAGCTCCGGTGCGCGCGCGTCCATCCATGCCTCGAGCTCGCCGGACGGCAGCGCCTTGGAGAAGAAGAAGCCCTGGATCTTGTCGCAGCTCGACAGGGTCAGCTGGTCGGCGGTCGCGCCGTCCTCGACGCCCTCGGCCACCATGGTCATGCCCAGCGAGTGGGCCAGGTCGATGGTGGAGCGCACGATGGCGGCCGCCCGCGGGTCGTCACCCATCGGCGCCACGAACGACCGGTCGAGCTTCAGCTCGTCGATCGGCAGCTCGCGCAGGTAGGACAGCGAGGAGTAGCCGGTGCCGAAGTCGTCGACCGCGACCCTGATGCCGAGCCGCCGCAGGTCGCCCAGGATCGCGCGGGCGCGCTCCCGGTCCCCCATCAGGAAGTCCTCGGTGATCTCCAGCTCGAGCGCGTCCGACGGGAGCTCCCGCTCGCGCAGCGCCGTCCACACCCGCAGCGGCAGCTCGGCGTCCACCAGCGAGGAGGCGGACAGGTTCACGGCCACGTTCAGGATCCGGCCGGCGCTGCGCCAGCGCTTCACCTGGTCCAGCGACTGCTCGAGCACCGCGTCGGTGAGGTCGCGCATCAGGCCGGCGTCCTCGACCAGCGGCAGGAACTCGGCCGGCAGCAACAGGCCGCGGGTCGAGTGCTGCCAGCGCACCAGGGCCTCGACGCCGGTGACCTCGAGGGTCCGGGTGTGCACCTTCGGCTGGTAGTGCACGACCAGCGTCCGGTTGAAGATGGCCGTCCGCAGCTCCTCGAGGTTGCGCAGCCGGTGCTGGCCGTGCAGCGAGTCGCTGGAGGGCGCGTAGACGTAGTAGCCCGACCGGGTTGCCTTGGCCTGGTACATCGCGATGTCCGCGCGGCGCAGCAGGGTCGAGACCTCGTCGCCCTGCTCGGGGAACAGCGAGATCCCGATGCTGGTGTTGACCCGCACCGTGACGCCGTCGACTGAGAACGGCGGCTCGAGTGATGCCCGGATCGCCTCCGCGAGGCGCTCGGCCTTGACCCGGTTGGCGTCGAGCAGCAGCACGGCGAACTCGTCGCCGCCCAGGCGGGACAGCAGGTCGCTGGTGCCGTGCAGCCTCTTGCGCAGCCGGGTGGCGACCAGCCGCAGCAGGTCGTCGCCGGCGTGGTGCCCCAGGCTGTCGTTGACCTCCTTGAACCGGTCGAGGTCGAGCAGCAGCAGCGCACCATGCGCGGTGCCGTCGGCGAGCCTGACCGCGGCGTTGTCGTAGAAGGAGCGCCGGTTGCCGAGTCCGGTCAGCTCGTCGGTCCGGGCCAGCTGGTGGCTCCCCGCCAGCGAGCTGGCCTCCCGGAAGGTCACGATCAGCCGGGCCAGGGCGGTGACCACAGTTGCGGCGCACAGCCCTACGGCCAGGACGTTGAGCAGGTGCTCGTGGTCGTAGACGAGCACGACGAGGGCACACAGGGTGGCCCCGACCGGGAAGCCGAGCCGAACCCAGTCGGGCAGCAGGATCCCGGTCGCCTGCGCGGTCTTGGCCGGTGCGAAGCCGATCAGCAGGGTGGCGGCGACCCAGACCGCGTCGCCCAGCCCGCCCGGCTGGTAGGTGCCGTTGCCGGCGGAGAACAGGTAGACCGCGTCGGCGACCGCGAACAGCGCGAGCCCGCCGAAGAGCAGCCACAGGCTGACCGGCGGCCGCCAGCTGAACAGCGCGACCAGCGCCGTGACGACGAGCAGCAGCAGCACGTCGAGCAGGGGGTAGGCCAGCGTCGTCACGACCGCGGGCTTGCTGCCGCCGGTCACCGCGAGGATCGGGCCGAAGAAGGCGGCTGCCACGCCGGCCACGGCCAGGCCTCCGACCACGCCGTCCAGCCAGAGGCTCAGCGGGACGTCATCGGCGATCTCGCGGACGATGAGCAACAGCGCGATGAACGCGCAGGGGTAGAACGAGAGCCAGAGTGCGTCGGCGAACGACGGGAACGGCTCCGGGTCCTGGATCCGGATGAAGATGGTCCAGTAGATGTTCCCGGCGCCGTAGAGAGCCAGGCCGACCCCGAACCAACGCCAGCTGCGCCGGTAGGACAGGGCCGTGCGGGCTCGCACGAAGCAGACGACGGCGCTCAGCTCGTAGGCGATGTTGTTGAGGATGCCGTCCAGGAACAGGTTGTAGCCGGGGTGCGGCCGGACGCCCGGGATGGTGGAGATGACGAACGTGCCGTAGACCAGCGCCACGAGCACGTAGAGCACTCGCGGCGTCGCGACTCGGCGCAGGCCCGAGGGCGTGCGCGAGCAGACGGCCGAGCTGGTCACAGCACTCTCCCTCCGGGCCCCCCAGGCGGCTACGGAAGATCTGCATCGGTCACTTCTGGGTGCGGCTTGACCCAACCTTGAGGAACAGACTCGTTCGGCCGCACCAGTTCGGCTGACGGAAAGGGACTACTCGGACTAGCCCGGACGGGTCGGGCTGAGTACGGCGACGGATGCGCCGGCCCCGGCGGTCCGCGAGGCTGCCTGCATGACCAGGACGTCCGGCTGGGCCGCGCTCGGCTGGACCGTCGCCCTCAACGCCGTCTGGGCGGCGGCCATGACCGCGGCCACGCTGTTCCTGGTCGTCCTCGGTGGGCTCGTGGACGTGTTCGTCGGCGAGGTCCAACCGTCGGCCGACTGGTTCGTCAGCCGGATGCTGGTCGCGATCGCGCTCGGCGTGGCCGCCAGCCTGGCCGTGACGCTGGTCCTGGACCGTAGGCAGCGCGGCCTGGGCTGGCTGGTCGGGCTCGCCGGCAGCACCGCCGGGGCGGTCACCGCGCTGGTGGGCTACGACCTGCTGACCGGCGTCAACCTGCTCACCGTGCTGGCCTGAGGCTCTGGGCCGGCCTCAGCCGAAGCCTCAGCCGAAGAAGACTTCCGCCTCGGCGTAGAGGTGCGGGTCGACCAGCTTGAGCACCGTGGTGGCGTCGCCGAGCGGCACCCGGTCGATCTCGGTGCCGCGCAGGGCCACCATGGTCCCCCAGTCGCCGTCGTTGACCGCGTCGATGGCGTGCAGCCCGAACCGGGTGGCGAGCCAGCGGTCCCGGGCCGTCGGCGTACCGCCCCGCTGGATGTGGCCGAGCACCGTGGTGCGCGCCTCCTTGCCGGTGCGCTTCTCGATCTCCTTCTCCAGCACCATGCCGATGCCGCCGAGCCGCACGTGCCCGAACGAGTCGAGCTCGCCGTCAGCGAGCACCATCGTCCCCTCGGCCGGTGTCGCACCCTCGGAGACCACGAGGATCGGCGAGTAGTGGCTCTCGAACCGCGACTCGACGTACTCGCAGACCTTCTCGATGTCGAACGGCACCTCGGGGATCAGGATCACGTTGGCGCCCCCTGCCATGCCGGCGTGCAGCGCGATCCACCCGGCGTGCCGGCCCATCACCTCGACGATGAGGGCCCGGTGGTGCGACTCCGCAGTGGTGTGCAGCCGGTCGATGGCCTCCATCGCGACGTTGACCGCGGTGTCGAACCCGAAGGTGAAGTCGGTGGCGTTGAGGTCGTTGTCGATCGTCTTCGGTACGCCGACGACGTGCACGCCGTGCTCGTGCAGCTTGGTGGCGACGCCGAGGGTGTCCTCACCGCCGATCGCGATCAGTGCGTCGATGCCGAGGTCCTTGAGGTTCGCCTCGATCTTCTCCACGCCGCCGTCCATCTTGAACGGGTTGGTGCGCGACGAGCCGAGGATCGTGCCGCCTCGGGGCAGGATGCCGCGGACCTCCTGGACGCCGAGCGGGGACGTCAGACCGTCGATCGGTCCGCGCCACCCGTCCCGGAAGCCGACGAACTCGTGGCCGTAGACCGACACCCCCTTGCGGACGACAGCGCGGATGACCGCGTTCAGGCCGGGACAGTCGCCACCACCGGTGAGCACTCCGATTCGCATGGGAGCGACCCTAGATGCCCCAGTAGGGTCCGAGCATGACCTTCTCGACCGTCGGACGGGCCATGGTGCGGTCAGCCGAGGCGGCCGGATGAGCGTGCTGGCCATCGACGCCGGTACGACCGGTGTCACCGCCCTCGTGGTCGACGAGACCGGCGCGGTGGTGGCCGGCGGCTACGAGGAATTCCCGCAGCACTTCCCGCAGCCCGGCTGGGTGGAGCACGAGCCGGAGCAGATCTGGCAGGCCACCCTGTCGGCCTGCCGCCAGGCCATGCGCAATGACCACGGCCGCAGCATCACGGCGGTCGGCCTGACCAACCAGCGCGAGACCGCGGTGCTCTGGGACCGCGAGAGCCTGGCCGCGCCCCGGCGCGCGGTCGTCTGGCAGGACCGCCGGTCGGCCGGCGTCTGCGACCGGCTGCGCGAGGCCGGCCACGAGGACCGGGTCCGCGAGCTGACCGGGCTGCGCTTCGACCCCTACTTCACCGGCACCAAGCTGACCTGGCTGGCCGAGAACGACCCGTCGGCCTGGGCCGGGGTCACCGACGGTGCCGTCGTGGTGGGCACGGTCGACAGCTACCTGGTGGCCCGGCTGACCGGCGGCGCCCGGCACGTCACCGACGCGTCCAACGCGTCCCGCACCCTGCTGTTCGACCTGACCACCGGCCAGTGGTCGGACGAGCTGTGCGAGCTGCTGGGGGTACCTCGCTCGGCGCTGCCGGCGGTCGTCCCGTCGTACGGCGAGATCGGGCGCACCTCGCCGGCCGCGTTCCTCGGCCTCGACCTCCCGGTGGCCGGGATCGCCGGCGACCAGCAGGCGGCGCTGTTCGGGCAGGCCTGCTTCGCGGTCGGCGAGTCGAAGTGCACCTACGGCACCGGCTCGTTCGTGCTGGTGAACACCGGCTCGACGATCGAGCGGTCGGACGCCGGGCTGCTGACCACGGTGGCCTGGATGGCGCCGTCCGGCGAGCTGACCTACGCGCTGGAGGGCGCCATCTTCGTGACCGGCGCCGCGGTGCAGTGGCTGCGCGACGGGCTCGGTGTTATCGGGGCGGCCGCGGAGTCCGAGGCACTGGCGGCGACCGTCCCGGACACCGGCGGCGTCGTCTTCGTGCCGGCGCTGACCGGCCTCGGTGCCCCCGACTGGGACCCGTCGGCCCGCGGCACGATCCTCGGCATCACCCGGGGCACGACCCGAGCGCACCTGGTGCGCGCGACCCTGGAGGCCATCGCGTTCGAGGTGCGCGACGTCGTCGAGCTGCTGCCGCGGATAACGACCCTGCGAGTCGACGGCGGGGCATCGGCGAACGGGCTGCTGATGCAGCTGCAGGCCGACACCCTCGGCATGCCGGTGGAGCGGCCGGCCGTGCTCGAGACCACCGGGCTGGGCGCCGCGTTCCTGGCCGGCCTCGGCACCGGCGTGTGGTCCTCGACCGACGAGCTGGCCTCGACCTGGCGGCTGGACCGGCGGTTCGAGCCCGCGGCCGACGGCGGCGCCCGCGACCCGGCGTACCGGCGCTGGCGCGCGGCCGTCGACCGCGCCAAGGGCTGGGCCTAGCGCGCCGGGCTCGCCGCCCGGCGTACCCGAAAGACGATTCAACGACCCGGCCCGGTCCGGCGCCCCGCGTGCGGACCCCTGCGCACGACGGTTGCGTCGTCTTTCGGGTGCGCCGGCCGGGCAATCCACACGGGAGCAGTCGCCGCGCTGCGTCCACAACCGACCGGCTCGATCCCCTCCAGGCGCTCACCGGGCCCCACTCTGGAAACGTGGATCCGGTCGTTGCATTGCTGGCGCTGGGCGGCGCCGCGCGGGCCGGGCAACTGCGCCGAGTGGTCGCTCGGCGGAGCCTGGCCGCTGCGGTGGCGGACGGCCGGGTGCGCCGGGAGGGCAAGGCGTACCGGCTCGTGCAGACCGACGACGCCCTGGTGGCGGCCCGTGCGCTGCACGGCGTCCGGTCGCACCGCAGCGCCGCGCAGCACTACGGCTTCGCGCTGCCACCCGGTCCGGAGACCCACGATGTCCTGGTGCCGCCCCGGTCCAAGCGCGCACGCGTTCCCGGCAACGTCAGGCTGCACTGGGGACCAACGACTGAGGCCGAGCGGGATGCCGGCGTGACGTCTCGACTGCGCACCGTGGTCATGTGCCTGCGCGACCTGCCGCTGCGCGACGCACTGAGCGTCGGCGACTCGGCCCTGCGCTCAGGCACGGTCCAGCACGCCGCGCTCGGCGACGCGGTCCGCGCGCTGCGCGGACCCGGCTCGGCCGTCGCCCGGCGTCGGTTCGCCCTCCTCGACGCCCGCGCCGAGAACGCGTTCGAGTCCAGCGCGCGGGCCATCCTGCTCGAGGCCGGCATCCTCGGTTTCCAGCCCCAGGTGTCGATCCGTCACCGCACAGCCTGGATCGGGCGGGTCGACCTCGCCGACCGCGCCCGACGGATCGTCGTGGAGTGCGACGGGTTCGAGTTCCACCGCGACCGGAAAGCCTTCGCCAAGGACCTGCGGCGGTTCACTCTGCTCGTCGCCGCGGGATGGCGACCATTGCGCTTCAGCTGGCCGCAGGTCATGTACGACCCGGCGTGGGTACTCGCCCGCGTCCAGGACGTGCTCGACCTGACCGGTGCATCCATGGACGAGTCACGCCATGATGCTGGCTCCGCGCACGCCGCCTGAGGCAGGTGCCAGCCGCCTGGGCCCGGCATCAGCCGATCTGCCCAGACCAGGTGGCGAGCCAGACGAGAAGCCCCGCGACGTAGGTGGGTTCATCGCGTACCCGAAAGACGACTCAACGACCGGCCAGGTCCGGAACCCCCGCCTGGGGAGGGCTGCTCAAGACGGTTGCGTCGCCTTTCGGGTACGCCCGGTGGCGCAGGACTCCATTACGTCTGCCAGGGTGCGGTCATGCAGAAGGCATCGCTGACCGCCCTCGCCCGGGAACAGCTGAAGATCGCCCGCGAGGCGTCGAACGGGCGCGGCGCCCGGACCGTCTTCGGCGGCCACGAGCACCTGTTGCGCCAGACCGTGATCGCGCTGGCCGCCGGTCACCGGCTCGACGAGCACGCGAGCCCCGGCGAGGCCACCGTGTTCGTGCTGACCGGCCGGGTCCGGATGGCTTCCGGCGGCGCGGAGTGGGAGGGCTCCCCCGGGGACCTGCTGACCGTGCCGGACGCCCCGCACTCCCTGGACGGCATCGAGGACTCCGCCGTGCTGCTGACCGTCGCCAAGCGCGGCTGACGCCTCGGGACCTTGTGCTCCCAGCGGGGGTCGTTGGACTCTGCTGCCGCGGCTCGGCAGGCGCGATCCTGGCCTGGTGTGCGGCTACTGCGGATGCCAAGACCTGGACGCGATCGCTGAGCTGACCGCCGAGCGCGACGTGGTCGTGACCTTGTCGGGACAGGTCGGACGTGCCTTGCTGGCGGGCGACCTCGACCTGGCCGCCGTCGGAGTCCGCACCATCGTGGCCGTCCTCAGGCTGCGCACGGCCATCCGGGGGCGCGCGCTCTTCCCGGACGAGCACCGCCAGATCGAGCGGGCGCTGGCCGAATCGGCGGACGGGACCCCGAGCGATCCGTTCTGGCCCAGGCGGCTCGAGCAGACCTTGGTCGTGCTGCGCGCCAGGCTGAGCGCCGCGCAGTCGGAACAGGCCGACGCGGCCCGCGCGCGGAGGTCCCCCGTACGCCGGTAGGGCTTTGCCGAAGTCGAGCGTGCAGCCAGCGCCAGCGGGCTGCTCAGCTGAGCTCGTCGTCCAGGCCCTGCTCGATCGCGTAGCGCACCAGCTCGACCCGGTTGTGCAGCTGCAGCTTGTTCAGCGTGTTCTGGACGTGGTTCTGCACGGTGCGGTGCGAGAGCACCAGCCGCTCGGCGATGTCCTTGTAGGACAGCCCCTTCGCCACCAGCCGGAGCACCTCGGTCTCGCGCTCGGTCAGCCGCGGCACCGCCGGCCCGGAGCCCGCCGCCACCGGCTCGACCGACAGCCGCCGGTACTCCCCCAGCACCAGCCCGGCCAGCCCCGGCGTGAAGACCGCCTCGCCCAGCGCGGTCCGAGCCACAGCATCCAGCAGCTCCACAGAAGACGCCGACTTGACCAGGTAGCCGGTCGCCCCCGCCTTGACGGCCTCCAGCACGTCTGCGTGCTCGCCGGACGCCGACAAGACCAGCACCCGCACCGACGGGTCGGCGGCCACCAGAGCCCGGGTGACCTCGACGCCCGACATCACCGGCAGCTGGAGGTCCAGCACGACGACCTCCGGACGGGCGGCCGGCGCCCGGCGTACGGCCTCACCGCCGTCGGCTGCGGTGGCGACCACGTCGTGCCCCGCCGCACCGAGGTCGCGCACCACCGCGTCCCGCCACATCGGGTGGTCGTCGACCACCATCACCCGCGTCATCAGGCCTCCCCGTCCACCGGCACCCGCAGCTCGATCTCGGTGCCCGCCCCGGGCGCCGACTCGACGGCCATCGTGCCGCCCAGGTCGCGCACCCGGCCCTCGATCGAGGACGCCACGCCGAGCCGGCCCTCGGCCCGGGCCTCGGCCAGCCGGGCCGGTGCGAAGCCGCGACCGTCGTCGCGCACCGACACGACCAGCTCGGCGTCCTCGTGCTCGAGCAGCACCCAGGCCCGCGCGGACGGCCCGGCGTGGGCCGCGACGTTGGCCAGCGCGGCGCCCACCGCCGCCGCCAGCTCGCGGGCCCGGGCCGCGGCGAGCACCACCGGCGTCGCGGGGGTCGACACCGTCACCACCGGCGAGGCGTACGCCGTGAGCAGTGCCCGCACGTCGATCTCGCCGGCGACCTCCTGCGCCGAGGCGCCCATCAGCGCCCGCAGCGACTGCTCCTGCTCGGCGGCCAGCACGCCCAGCTCGGCCGCCTCGCCGCCGAGCTCCCGACCGCGGCGCCCGACCAGCGCCAGCACCTGCAGCACACCGTCGTGGATGTCGCGGGACAGCCGTTCGCGCTCGGCGGCGGCCGCCGACAACGCCTGAGCCCGCGCCTGCGCCGACTCACCCCGGCGGGCCAGGTCGACTGTGTAGCCGACAACCGAGCCGGTCAGGGCGAGCAGCACGATGTTGTTAGCGGTCGGCACGGTGAGCGAACCCCGGTGCACCAGGTCGGCTGCGGCCAGCACCCCAGCCGCAAAGAGCCCGGCCGGCCAGGAGCCGCGGATCGCGAAGGCCAGCACCGGCGCCGCGGCCCAGACGACCGGCAGGGTCTGCGCGCCGGCCTCGATCCGGGACGGGTCGTCCAGCCAGCGGGGCAGCACCACGGCGGCCACCGCGATGGCCAGGTCGAACGACAACACCGGCCAGCGACGGCCGGCCGGACGGCTGTAGAGGACCGCGACGACCACCGTCCAGGCCGTCATGAGGCCGAGGACGACCCAGCCGCCGACCGGGTGGAGGTACTCGTCATAGCGGCGCGCGTACACGGCGTACGCGTAGAGGAGGCCGAGCCCGCGGAACACCGCGAGCGCCCGCCAGACCGCCGTCTCGAAGCCCACCGGCTCAGGCCGCGGGGGCCTGCCCGTCGGGGCCGCCCGCCGTCGCCGCGGGGTCTTCCGGCTCGCGGGCGGCCTTCGCCTCGGCCTTCTCGGCCTTGAGCCGGTCCTTGGCGACCTGGGCGTAGATGTCGACGTACTCCTGGCCGGAGAGCTCCATCAGCTCGTACATGATCTCGTCGGTGATCGAGCGCAGGACGAACCGGTCGCCCTCCATGCCCTCGTAGCGGGAGAAGTCGAGCGGGGCGCCGATCTTGATGCCGACCCGGATGCCCAGGGTCGGGCGCTTGCGGCCGGGCGGCTGGATCTTCTCGGTGTCGATCATGGCGACGGGCAGCACCGGCACCTCGGCCTCCAGCGCCATCCGGGCCACGCCGGTCTTGCCGCGGTAGAGCCGGCCGTCGGGCGAGCGGGTGCCCTCGGGGTAGATGCCCAGGCACTCGCCGCGGCGCAGGATCCGCAGGCCGGTGCGCAGGGCCGCCTCCGAGGCCGAGCCGCCGGAGCGGTCGACCGGCAGCTGCCCGACGCCGCGGAAGAACTTCGCCGTGAGCCAGCCCTTGAAGCCCGCGCCGGTGAAGTAGTCGGCCTTCGCGAGGAAGGTGATCCGCCGCTCGACGACCAGCGGCAGGAAGATGGAGTCCGAGAACGAGAGGTGGTTGCTGGCGAAGATGGCGCCGCCCTCGGCCGGGACGTTCTCGGCACCGATCACGTAGGGCCGGAAGATGAGGCGCAGGATCGGCCCGAGGACGATGCGCTTGAGGAACCAGTAGAACAACCCCGCGCACCTCCCTTTGTGCGTCCGCTTGTCCCGTGTCGCGGGCAACAGGGGACGACCAGAGCGAACACTAGGGGATGCCCTGCCCGGCGTGCGACGATGCAAGCATGCCGCTGATGCCGGGTGCCGAGCCGTTCCGCCACGAGGGTGGCCGCACGGGCGCGTTGCTGGTGCACGGCTTCACCGGCACCCCGCAGAGCCTGCGCGGCTGGGCGCAGTACCTGGCCGACGCCGGCCTCAGCGTGGAGCTCCCCCGCCTGCCGGGCCACGGCACGACCGTCGCCGAGGCCAACCTCACCCACTGGGAGGACTGGTACGCCGAGGTCGAGCGGCACCTGGCCCTGCTGCGCGAGCGCTGCGACGAGGTGTTCGTGATGGGCCTGTCGATGGGCGGCACGCTGGCGATCCGGCTGGCCGAGGAGCACGGCGACGAGATCGCCGGGCTGGTCCTGGTCAACCCGAGCCTGCTGACCAAGCGGCCGGACCGGTTCCTGCTGCCGGTGCTGCGGCTGGTCAAGGGCACCTGGGCCGGCATCGCCAGCGACATCAAGAAGCCCGGCGTCACAGAGCTGGCCTACGACCAGCTGCCGGTCAAGGCCGCCTACCAGCTCAGCCAGCTTTGGGTGCACACCCGGGCCGACCTGGCCAAGGTCACCCAGCCGCTGCTGGTGCTGCGCTCGACCGAGGACCACGTGGTCGAGCCGGACAGCGCCCGGATGCTGCTGGACAAGGTGTCCTCGACCGACGTCCGCGAGGTGCTCCTCGAGGACAGCTACCACGTGGCCACCCTCGACAACGACGCTCCGGTCATCTTCGAGAACAGTCTGGAGTTCGTACGACGGCTGACCCGGACCTCGTCATGAGCCGGGAGCACCCATGAGCGGCAGCCCGCCGCGTCGCGACAACGGCCTGACCGCGACGTCGTACGTGCGGCTGGACGACGTCGAGACCCACCTGGTCGAGGAGCTGCTGGACCGCCTGGCGCAGAACGGCGTGGCCGCCTACAGCGCACCATCGGTCGGGCGGCGCGGCCCCTACGGCGACACGGTGCCCCCGCTCGGGCCGAGCGACAGCGTCTACGTCGACACCGAGCAGCGCGAGCGGGCCCGGACCGTCACCGACACCTACCTGCGCGAGATCCAGGACGACCTGGCCTGGTCGGACATCGTGGCCGGCTTCGACACCGAGCCGGACGGCTCCGACGGCGGCGTGCCGCGGTGGCCGGTCAGCGAGGACATCGACCTCGAGGACATCGACCCCGAGGATCGCACCGCCACCGCGACGACCACCGACACGCTCGGCCCGACCATCGGGTTCGAGGAGCTGCGGGCCAACACCCCGACCTCTCCCGTCGTACGCCGGGACGCCGCCGCCGACGACCCCGACGACCACTTCCAGCCGCCGCCCCCGCCGCCGCTGCCGGAGATCGACCGGGTCGGACGATTCGCCTGGGCCGGTGCGCTGGGCGGTCCGGCCTTTCTCGTGCTGGCCGCGCTGTTCGGCCTGCAGCTCGAGGGATGGGTCGGGTTGCTCGCGCTGGGTGGCTTCATGGCAGGCTTCGTCACGCTCGTCGCCCGGATGAAGGACCGCCCGCCCAACGACACCGGCCCGGACGAC
>JAVEDA010000278.1 GCA_030841195.1 Actinomycetota bacterium
GCCGAGCCGGAACAGACCCATGATCGCCATCGAGAAGAGGATCTTCCGGCGAAGGTCGGGCGTACGGAATGCCCGAGCGAACGCGGTGAGCACGAGATCCTCCGGGTTGTCACGTTCCGCACCCGCATGGCTGCGGGGCGCAAGGGTCGTCTGGCGCCGGCTTCGCGAGCAGGACCGCCTCGGACTCTAACAGCCCGGCCGGTGGTCGCCCGGTCCTCGTCGGGTCCCGCTGGGTCGAGCTGGACGGACCCGGGCCCGCTCCCGGTGGTGGGAGCAGCCCGGGTCCGGATGCCAGGGGCCTACAGCTGGGTGACGGAGCCGCCGGCAGCGGCGATCTTGTCCTTGGCGCTGACCGAGAAGGCGTGCGCGCTGACCTGCAGCTTCACGCCTGCCTCGCCCGAGCCGAGGACCTTGACGAGCTCGCCCTTGCGGACGGCGCCCTTGGCCACCAGGGACTCGACGGTGACCTCGCCGCCCTCCGGGAACAGCTCGGTCAGCCGGTCCAGGTTGACCACCTGGTACTCGGTGCGGAACGGGTTCTTGAAGCCCCGCAGCTTGGGCAGCCGCATGTGCAGGGGCATCTGACCGCCCTCGAACCGGGCCGGGACCTGGTAGCGGGCCTTGGTGCCCTTGGTCCCGCGACCTGCGGTCTTGCCCTTCGAGCCCTCACCGCGACCGACCCGGGTCCGCGCGGTCTTGGACCCGGGGGCCGGCCGCAGGTGGTGGACCTTGAGTGGGTTGTTCGCCATCAGTCGACCTCCTCGACGGTGACCAGGTGCGACACCGTGTTGACCATGCCGCGGATCTCCGGGCGGTCCTCCTTGACGACGACGTCGTGGAGGCGCTTGAGCCCGAGCGAGCGCAGCGTGTCCCGCTGGTTCTGCTTGCCACCGATCCCGGACCGGGTCTGGGTGACCTTGAGGCGCTTGCCCATCAGGCACCTGCCCCGGCAGCCCGGGCGCGCAGCAGCGACGCGGGGGCCACGTCCTCGAGCGGCAGGCCGCGGCGGGCGGCCACCGCCTCCGGGCGCTCCAGGCCCTGCAGGGCCGCGACGGTCGCGTGCACGATGTTGATCGGGTTGGAGGACCCGAGCGACTTCGAGAGCACGTCGTGCACGCCCGCGCACTCGAGCACGGCGCGGACCGGGCCGCCGGCGATCACGCCGGTACCCGGCGAGGCCGGCTTGAGCAGCACGACGCCCGCGGCCTTCTCGCCCTGGACGGGGTGCGGGATGGTGCCCTGGATGCGGGGGACCTTGAAGAAGTGCTTCTTGGCCTCCTCGACGCCCTTGGCGATCGCGGCCGGCACCTCCTTGGCCTTGCCGTAGCCGACGCCGACGGAGCCGTCGCCGTCACCCACGACCACGAGGGCCGTGAAGCTGAAGCGGCGGCCGCCCTTGACGACCTTGGCCACCCGGTTGATCGCTACCACGCGCTCGACGAACGCGGTCTTCTCGGGCCCGCCGCCACCGCCGCTGCGGTCGCGTCGGTCCCGACTCTTGCCGTCGCTGGCACCGGCAGTGCCACCTCGGCGCTGGGGTCCAGGCATCAGGTGTCCCTCTTCTCAGACTGGAAAAGCTCATCGGAATGCATCGCAATTGACTCATCGGACTTCGTCGCGACTACATATTGTGACTTCGTCACAGGGCCAGCCCCGCTTCGCGCGCCCCGTCGGCGATCGCGGCGACCCGGCCGTGGTAGCGGTTGCCGCCACGGTCGAACACCACCGAGTCGACGCCGGCGTCCTTGGCCCGCTGGCCGACGAGCTCGCCGACCTTGCGTGCCTTGGCGGTCTTGTCCCCGGTGAGGCCGCGCAGGTCGGCCTCCATGGTCGAGGCCGAGGCCAGGGTGCGGCCGGCGACGTCGTCGACGACCTGCACGAAGACGTGCCGGCTGGAGCGGGTCACGACCAGGCGGGGCCGCGTCGTCGTACCGCTGACCTTCTTGCGGACCCGGAGGTGACGGCGGGACCGGGCGACGTTCTTGTCGCCGCGGCGGATCTTGACTGCCAACGCCATTGCTACTTACCAGCCTTTCCGGCCTTGCGCTTGATGACCTCGCCCTGGTACCGCACGCCCTTGCCCTTGTACGGGTCGGGCTTGCGCAGCTTGCGGATCTTGGCCGAGACCTCGCCGACCTTCTGCTTGTCGACGCCCGAGACCGAGAACCGGGTCGGGGACTCGACCGCGAAGGTGATGCCTTCGGGGGCCTTCACCTCGACCGGGTGCGAGAAGCCGAGCTGGAACTCCAGGTCGGAGCCCTTGGCGACCACCCGGTAGCCGGTGCCGACGATCTCGAGGACCTTGGTGTAGCCGTCCGTGACGCCCTGGACCATGTTGGCGACCAGGGTGCGGGACAGGCCGTGCAGCGCCCGGTTCGCCCGCTCGTCGTTGGGGCGGGTCACCTGCAGGGTGCCGTCGTCGGCGCGGGTGATCTCGATCGGGTCGGCCACCGTGTGCTGAAGGGTGCCCTTGGGGCCCTTCACGGTGACGGCGCGACCGTCGATGGCCACGTCCACGCCCGAGGGCACGGTGATGGGAAGGCGTCCGATACGCGACATGTCAGGTCCCCTTACCAGACGTAGGCGAGGACTTCCCCACCCACGCCCTTCTTGCCGGCCTGGCGGTCGGTCAGCAGCCCGGACGACGTCGAGATGATCGCCACACCCAGACCACCGAGGACCCTCGGCAGGTTGGTCGACTTGGCGTAGACCCGCAGGCCGGGCTTGCTGATCCGCTTGATGCCCGCGATCGAGCGCTCCCGGTTGGGGCCGTACTTGAGGTCGAGCACGAGCGTCTTGCCGACCTCGTCCTCGGCCGGCTCGTCGACGTGCCAGCCGGCGATGTAGCCCTCCTGCTGGAGGATCTCGGCGACGTGCGTCTTGAGCTTGGAGTGGGGCATGGCCACGGTGTCGTGGTACGCCGTGTTCGCGTTGCGCAGACGGGTGAGCATGTCTGCGATCGGGTCGGTCATCGTCATGGCTGCGTTTGCCGCTTTCTCGCCGGGGTTTCGCGCCTGCCCTCTCGGGCTGGGGGACCTACGGCGTTCTCGGGA
Source organism: Actinomycetota bacterium (assembly GCA_030841195.1). Taxonomy (GTDB): domain Bacteria; phylum Actinomycetota; class Actinomycetes; order JACCUZ01; family JACCUZ01; genus JAVEDA01. The sequence continues at coordinate 3,054 of JAVEDA010000278.1, forward strand.
GGTCTACTGCTAGGGGTGGTTGGTTACCAGCTGCTCTTGGTGATGCCGGGGAGCTCACCTGCGTGCGCCATCTCACGGAAGCAGATGCGGCAGAGCCCGAACTTGCGGTAGACCGAGTGCGGTCGGCCGCAACGCTGACAACGGGTGTA
>JAVEDA010000304.1 GCA_030841195.1 Actinomycetota bacterium
CGAGCGCCGCCGCAAGCGCGAGCGGGCCAACGTCGAGAAGCAGGCATCGGTGCTCAAGGCCCAGGCCGACCGGATGCGCTACAAGGCCACCAAGGCCCGAGCGGCGCAGAGCATGGACAAGAGGGCGGCCAAGCTGCTGTCGGGGCTGGACGAGGTCCGGCGCACCGACCGGGTCGCGAAGCTGCGCTTCCCCGAGCCGGCGCCGTGCGGCAAGACGCCGCTCACCGCCGAGGGGCTGTCGAAGTCCTACGGCTCGCTCGAGGTGTTCACCGACGTCGACCTGGCCATCGACCGGGGCAGCCGGGTGGTCATCCTGGGGCTCAACGGCGCCGGCAAGACCACCCTGATGCGGCTGCTGGCCGGCGTCGAGGAGCCCGACACCGGCGAGGTGCTGCCCGGCCACGGGCTCAAGATCGGCTACTACGCGCAGGAGCACGAGACCCTCGACCCCGAGCGCACCGTGCTGCAGAACATGCGCAGCGCGGCGCCGGACCTGGACGACATCGAGGTACGCCGGGTGCTGGGCTCGTTCCTGTTCTCCGGCGACGACGTGAACAAGCCGGCCGCCGTGCTCTCCGGCGGGGAGAAGACCCGGCTGGCACTGGCCACCCTGGTGGTGTCCAGCGCGAACGTGCTGATGCTCGACGAGCCGACCAACAACCTCGACCCGGCCAGCCGGGAGGAGATCCTCGGCGCACTGCGCAGCTACGCCGGCGCCGTCGTCCTGGTGACCCACGACGAGGGAGCGGTCGAGGCGCTGGCGCCAGAGCGGCTGATCCTGCTCCCGGACGGCGTCGAGGACCTCTGGAACGACGACTACGCCGACCTCGTCGCCCTCGCCTGACCTCCGTCGGCGCGGGGGCGCTGGCCCCCTGCAGTTGACCACGTATGGCAGGCGTGTCGGCACTTTGCGAGGTGTATGCGCCTCGCCAAGTACCGTCCTGCCTGCCATACGTGGTCGAATGCGGACAGCCGGGACGGGGGGCGAGATCGGGTCTGGCGCTGTCGGGTGGGGAGGGTGATCATGGGGCCCGGGACACCGACTTCAGGAGGCTGGCGTGGCCGAGCTCAAGAAGGGCGCGCGGATCACCGGAGGCGACCGCACCAAGTTGGCGGCGGACCTCAAGCGCAAGTACACGTCGGGGTCGAGCATCCGCGAGCTCGCCTCCGAGACGGGGCGGTCGTACGGCTTCGTGCACCGGATCCTGGCCGAGTCGGGCGTCACGTTGCGCGGTCGCGGCGGCGCGACCCGCGGCAAGAAGTCCTGACCACCGCGCCGGGGTCGCCCGAGCCCGAGACCTGGACCAGCGCCGGCGTCCGGCTGGACCGCGACGGCGCCCTGGCGACGGTCACCCTTGCGCGCCCGGAGAAGCGCAACGCCCAGACTCCGGCGACCTGGCGTGCCCTGATCGCGGTCGGTGAGGCCCTGCTCGCCGACGACGCCGTGCGGGTCGTCGTCCTGCGCGCCGAGGGCGCCTCGTTCTCGGCCGGGATGGACCGGGCGATGTTCACCACCGGCGTCGACGGCGAGCCCGGCCTGGTCGGGCTGGCCACCCTGGACGACGCGGCCCTGGACGCGGTGATCGACGGCTTCCAGCAGGCGTTCGCCTGGTGGCGCGACGACCGGGTCGTCAGCATCGCGGCGGTGCAGGGCCACGCGGTGGGCGCCGGCTTCCAGCTGGCGCTGGCCTGCGACCTGCGGGTGCTCGCGGACGATGCGCAGCTGTCGATGAAGGAGCCGTCCCTCGGGCTGGTCCCCGACCTCGGCGGCACCCAGCCGCTGGTCGACCTGGTCGGCTACGCCCGCGCTCTCGAGATCTGCGCCACGGGGCGCTGGGTGGGCGCGGCAGAGGCGGCCGCGACGGGCCTGGCCACCATCGTCGTACCGGTCGAGGAGCTCGACGCGACTACCCGTGACCTGGCTGCAGCTGTGCTGGCGTCCCCGGCCGGCGCGGTACGGGCGACCAAGGCGCTGCTGCGCGGAGCCAGTAATCGGACGTACGACGAGCAGCGGGCCGCCGAGCGCGCAGCCCAGGCCGGCCGGCTGCGCGACCTGGTGAAGGGAAGCTGAGTGGACCTCGTCCTGAGCGACGACCAGCGGGCGGTGCAGCTGGCGGTGCGCGAGTGGGTGGCCGAGGTGGTCACCCCGGACGCACTGCGCAACGACCGCGAGGAACGGTTCCCGCAGGAGGCGTTGGACGGTCTGAAGAAGACCGGCTTCGTCGGCATGTCGATCCCCGAGGCGTACGGCGGTGGGGGAGCCGACCCGCTGACCTACTGCCTGTTCATCGAGGAGCTCAGCCGCGGCGACGCCAACGTGCGTTCGATCATGTCGGTGCACCTCGGGCTGGTGGCGGGCTCGATCGACCGGTGGGGGACCGAGGAGCAGAAGCAGCGGTGGCTGCCACGGATGGCTACCGGAGAGGTGCTCGGCTGCTTCGGGCTGACCGAGCCGGACCACGGGTCCAACCCGGCCGACCTGCGCGCGAGCGCCGAGGCGCTGGCCGGTGGCGGCTGGCGGATCAGCGGCCGGAAGGTCTTCATCACCAACGGGTCCATCGCCCAGGTCGCGCTGGTGATGGCGCGCACCGGTGGCCCAGGGGCCAAGGGTGTGTCGGCCTTCCTGGTGCCGACCGACAGCCACGGCTTCACCGCGAACCCGCTGCACGGCAAGCTCGGGCTGCGGTCCTGCGACACCGCCGAGCTGGTGCTCGACGGCGTCGAGGTGGGTCCCGAGGCGTTGCTCGGGGCCGACGGCGCCGGGCTGAAGGTCGCGCTGTCTGCCCTGGACGACGGCCGGATGTCGATCGCGGCCTCGTGCACCGGCATCGGGCAGGCCGCGCTGGACACGATGGTGGCCTACTCGACCCAGCGCGAGCAGTTCGGCAAGCCGATCGCCGGCCACCAGCTGGTGCAGGAGATGATCGCCGACTCCGCGGTCGACGTGGACGCGTCCCGGCTGCTGACCTGGGCGGTGGCCGACCTCAAGACGCGCGGTGAGCGCTACTCGCTGGCCGCGTCGAAGGCCAAGCTGTTCGCCACCGAGGCGTCGATCCGGGTCGCGAACAACTGCATCCAGGTGCACGGTGGCTACGGGTACGTCGACGAGTACCCGGCTGCCAAGATGCTGCGCGACGCCCGGGTCACGACCCTCTACGAGGGCACCAGCCAGGTGCAGAAGCTGCTCATCGGCCGGGCGATCACCGGTGTGAACGCCTTCTGAGCCGACGGCTCACTGCTCGGCCGGGGTGATCTGTCGGCGGCTCGACGTACCGTCGTACGGGAAGCACCGGCGCCCGGCTAGCGTTGCGGCTTGCAGCAGGTTGTAATCGTGATTACAGGAGGCGCCCGTGTCGATGCACCAGAACCCGTGGGCGGCCATGCGGTCGCTCACCCGGGACGGCGAGGTCGCGAAGCGCAAGCTCGCGCCCGGGACGATCCCGCGGATCGTCGACTTCGCGCGGCCGTACCGGCGGCAGATCTCCGTCTTCCTGGTCCTGGTAGTCCTCGACGCGCTGCTCATGGTGGCGCTGCCGCTGCTGTTCAAGGTGATCGTGGACGAGGTGTCCCAGCCGGACGCCGGCAGCAAGTCGACCGTCGTGAGCGTCGCACTCGGCGTGGCCCTGCTGGCCGTGGTCGACGCGGGACTCACGCTGTGGCAGCGGTTGCTGTCCTCCCAGGTCGGTGAGGGCCTGATCTACGACCTCCGCACCCGAGTGTTCGCGCACGTGCAGCGGATGCCGGTGGCGTTCTTCACCCGCACCCAGACCGGTGCCCTGGTGAGCCGGCTGAACACCGACGTGATCGGCGCCCAGCAGGCGTTCACCTCGACGCTGTCCTCGGTCGTCTCCAACGTCATCGGCCTGATCCTGGTGCTCGCGACGATGCTCTACCTGTCCTGGCAGATCACCCTCGGCGCGCTGGTGCTGACGCCGCTGTTCCTGTTCCCGGCCCGCTGGGTCGGTCGCCGGCTGCAGGCGATCACCCGCGAGGCCATGCAGCTCAACGCGGGTATGGGCACGACGATGACCGAGCGCTTCAACGTCTCCGGCGCCCTGCTGGTCAAGCTGTTCGGCCGGCTGCCCGACGAGTCGGCGGCGTTCTCCGAGAAGGCCGGCCAGGTGCGCGACATCGGCATCAAGCAGGCGATGTACGGCCGGGTCTTCTTCACCAGCCTGGTCCTGGTCTCCTCGCTGGCGACCGCCCTGGTCTACGGCGTCGGCGGCGTCCTGGCCATCGACGGGACCATCACGGTCGGCACCCTGGTGGCCTTGACCGCGCTGCTCGGCCGGCTGTACGGCCCGCTCACCGCGTTGTCCAACGTGCAGGTAGATGTGATGACCGCACTGGTCTCCTTCGAGCGCGTCTTCGAGGTGCTCGACCTGCCACCGATGATCGACGAGAAGCTGGACGCCGACGTGCTGGCGCGTGGCGCCACGGCCGTCGAGCTGCGCAACGTGTCGTTCCGGTACCCGACCGCCGATGAGGTCTCGCTGGCATCGCTCGAGTCGGTCGCGGTCCTCGACCAGGCACCGAGCCAGCAGGTCCTGCACGACGTGTCGTTCACCGTGCCGGCCGGGACGATGACCGCCCTGGTCGGCCCGTCGGGTGCCGGCAAGACCACCATCACCAGTCTCGTCGGTCGCCTCTACGACACGGTCGAGGGCGAGGTCCTCGTCGGCGGCCATGACGTGCGCGACGTGACGCTGGCGTCGCTGCACGAGGTGGTGGGCGTCGTCACCCAGGACGCGCACATGTTCCACGAGACGATCCGCACCAACCTGCTCTACGCCCGGCCGGGGGCCACAGAGGCCGAGCTGTTCGACGCGCTGCGCGCCGCCCAGATCTGGGATCTGGTTGCGTCGCTGCCCGACGGGCTGGACACGACGGTCGGCGACCGCGGCTACCGGCTCTCCGGCGGCGAGAAGCAGCGGCTGGCCCTGGCCAGGTTGCTGCTCAAGGCCCCGGACGTCGTCGTGCTGGACGAGGCCACCGCACACCTGGACTCCGAGTCCGAGGTCGCGGTGCAGCGAGCCCTCAAAGTCGCCCTCGAGGGTCGGACCTCGCTGGTCATCGCGCACCGGCTCTCGACCGTCCGCGACGCCGACCAGATCCTCGTCGTCGCCGACGGCCGGATCGTGGAGCGCGGCCGGCACACCCAGCTGCTCGCCGCGGGCGGGCTGTACGCCGAGCTCTACGAGACCCAGTTCGCCTCGCAGGAGACGTCGGCGAGCACGCCGGTCGAGGTGGCCTGACTAGCGAGGGCGGGTCACTGCAGTGATCGCCAGGGTGTTGCCGTCCGGGTCCCGGAGCCAGGCAGCCCGGAACGGTCCCGCATCGAAGACCCCACGTTCGTCGGTCGCGAGGCCGGGCTGGTCGTAGCGTTCGAAGGCCGCACCGAGCGCGGCGAGCTCGGCCATGGTCTGGTCGAGGTCGTCGACGAACCAGCCTGCGACCGTCGCCGACGTCGTGCCCGCGTTGGCTGCCGAGAGGTAGACGAAGATCCGCGTTCCCTCCCCGCACTGGTACCGGACCCCTTGGTCCTCTGTCTCGACGGCGACCAGGCCGAGGACGTCCTCGTAGAAGCGTCTGGCGATGGCGAGGTCCGACACGGCGACGGCCGCCTCGACCCTGAAGTCACTCAGTCCCACCCGAACCTCCTCGTGTGCCGCACCACCCGAGCCTAGGTCGTCGACCAGGTCTCCGGTCGAGGTGGCTGACCTGCCTCACGACACCCGTGCCTGCAGGCGCGCCCGCCACGACGACGGTGCGACCCGGGCCAGGTCCAGGATCAGCTGGGGCTTTGCGTCACGCGCCCTGCGGTGCGGCGCCACGATCGACGAGCAGCCGCTCGGCCGGACGTCCACCCGTTGCGGGCGGGCCTTGTCGTCCACCGTGAAGTAGAGCGAGACCACGGACCCGTCATCGTCGGGGCAGCTGGAGTTCCCGAACGACTCAGGAGCGGAGCGGATGTCCGCGGCCAGCCGTCGGGCCACAGCGGTGCCGCCGGCCGTGCGCCGTACCCTGCAGTCATCGGCGCTCGACCCCGGGTACCAGAGGAGCACCACGGACCGTGGCTGCGCGTCGACACCCACCAGTTGCGCACCGTCGACCGTCCCGGCGTCGTAGCCGTTGTCACACGTCCCGTCGTCGGTGTGGCTCGCGACCGGGACGGGGTCAGGCAGCGCGCCCAGCGCGGGCGACCCGTCGGGGGTGCAGCCTGCGAGCAGCAGCAGCGTTGCGGCGAGACCGACGCGAGCGCAGGTACGCCGGGTCACGTGACGGCCCGCGCGACACCCGCCAGCGCCTCGGCCCGCAGTGCCGAGTAGCCCTCGACGTCGCCGTAGTCGGCCAGCGCGGCGCACAAGCAAAGGGCGAGCACCCTGGCCCGCAGCTCCCGTTCCTCGTCGAGAGGCCCGCCGTAGGCGGCCAGCAGCGCCGCGCGGGCCGGGCCGCGGAAGGCGCCGAAGGCCAGGGAAAGGTCCAGGGCCGGGTCGGCGAGGCAGGAGTCGCCCCAGTCGATGACCCCGGTGGCCAGCCCGTCCGGGCCGACGAGCAGGTGCCGCAGGTGCAGGTCCCCGTGCACCACCACGGGTTCGCCGTCCGGCGGCTCGAGCGGGTCCGCGGCGGCGATCACCTCGTCGACCGCGCGGTCGGTCGCCGAGCCCGGCTGCCAGCTGCCGCGCCCGGCCAGCCGGTCCAGGAAGTCCCGGGCCATCGGCCCCCGGGTGCTGGGTGTGCCGCGGCGCATCGGGTCGTGCGGCAGGTGGCCGCCGAGGTCCCCGGCCACGGCGGGCTGGTGCAGCGCCGCGAGGAAGCCGCCCACCTGAGCGCCGAGCGCAACGCGGTCCTCGTCGTTCAGCCCGGCATCGGCGAGCTCCAGCCCGGGCACCTGCCGGGCGCCCCAGAACGGCCACGGGTAGCTCCCTGCGGGCCGGCCCACCAGCTCGGGCACCGGCACCGCCAGCGGCAACCGTGGTGCCAGCCCCGGGAGCAGCCCCAGCTCGCGGGCCATCAACGGCACCGCGACCTCCCGCCGCGGGAACCGGAACGCCCACTCGCCGTCGACGAGGTAGACCGTGTTGTCGAACCCGACGCCCAACGGCTCGACCGAGTCGAGGGCGAGCTGGGGGAACTGCGCCGCCAGCAGCTGCCGTGCCTGGTCGGCGTCGAGCGCGTGCTCGGCGTCCCAGACGTTCACCGGCGGCACGCTACCCGGCGTACTGGCATGGTCAGAGCGCGCGCATCATCCCGCCGTCGACCGGCACCATCGTCCCGCTGACGAAGGACGCGGCGGGGGAGAGCACGAACGCTGCGACCCGGCCGAACTCGGCGGGCTCGCCGTAGCGGCCCAGCGGGATCCGCGACTCGGCGTCGGCCCGTGCCTTGCGGCCCTTCGCGCCGCCACCGTCGAGCTCGCGGACCCGGTCGGTGTCGATCCGGCCGGGCAGCAGGCCGTTGACCCGGATGTTCCGCGGCCCGAGCTCGTCGGCCATGGTCTTGGCCAGCATGGCCAGACCGGGCCGCAGCCCGTTGGACGCGGCCAGCCCGGCGATCGGCTGCTTGACCGAGGTGGACAGCACGAACACCAGCGAGCCGCCCTCCTCGCCCATCACCGCCGTCGCCGCCCGCGCGATGCGCAGCGCACCGAGGAACACCGACTCGAAGCTCGCCCGCCAGGCGTCGTCGCTGAGCCCGAGGGTCTCGCCTGGCGCCGGCCCCCCGACGCTGATCAGCACGCCGTCGAGGCGGCCCCAGCGCCCGATGGCCGCGGCGGCCAGCCGCTCGCCGAGGGCGGTGTCGGTCAGGTCCCCCGGGAGGGCCATCGCCCGGTCACCGGCCAGCGACTCGGTCGCCTTCTGCAGGGCTGCCTCGTCGCGGGCGCACATCAGCACCTGCGACCCTTCCTCGGCCAGCACGGTGGCCGTGGCCAGGCCGAGTCCGCGGCTCGCACCGGTGACGACGTACACGCGGTCCTGCAGTCCGAGGTCCATGACGAGACATCCTGCCCGGTCCCGGGCTCGCGCCGTCAATCCGGCGCGCAGGGGGGCAGTGTCAGGTGTCCGTCGCGCGGGCCTCGGCCTCGGCGTGCCGGGCCAGCAGGCGGGCCCGGACCTCGTCCGGTGTGTACGCCGTGCGCTGGCGGGCCGCCCGGGTCACCACGACCCCGGTCGCGGCAACCCCGAGGAGTCCCGCGAGCCCCAGCACCTTCCACCACCGCATGCTGCCTAGGCTACCCAGCGTGCCGAGCGGACGAGGGAGGACGACACCGGAGCCCCGGCTGTCGCTGGCGGGTGCCGTGGAGCTCACCCGCACCGGCGACCTGTGGCTGTTCCGCGGCAGCAGCGCGGCCGACCGGGCGATCCGGGTGACGACCAACAGCCCGGTCAACCACGTGGGCATGGCGATCGTCCTCGACGACCTGCCGCCGCTGTTGTGGCACGCCGAGCTGGGCCGGTCGCTGCCCGACGTCTGGTCCGGCACCCACCAGCGTGGCGTCCAGCTGCACGACCTGGCCGACGCGGTTCAGGTGTGGGCGCACCGCTACGGCCAGCGGGCCTGGCTGCGACAGCTGGACCGGCCGGTGACCCCCGCGATGGAGGACGCCGTGCTGCGCACCGTCGCGAAGCTCGACGGGACCCCGTTCCCGTCGACGGCCCGGCTGGCGGGCCGGTGGGTCGGCGGCCGGCTGCCGAAGTTCGGGCACGACCCCCGGGACGTCGGCCTGGAGACCGCCTACTGCGCCGAAGTGGTCGCGCTCACCTACGAGGCGATGGGCCTGCTGCCGGCCGGCCGGCGCCCCAGCTGGTACGACCCGGGCAGCTTCTGGAGCGGTGACGACCTGGCCCTGCAGACCGGCGCCCGGCTCGGTGGCGAGATCGAGGTCGACGTCCCGCCGCAGGCCGCCGCGTGACCGAGCTGCCGCAGACGCTCCAGCCGCTGGACCGGCCGCGGCGGCTGGCGCCGGGCGACCGGGTGGGCGTGGTGGCCACCAGCGGCACGCTGGTCCCCGAACGGCTGGACCGCGGGGTCGCCACGTTGCGCTCCTGGGGGTTGGACGTCGTGGTGGGCCGGCACGCGCTCGAGCGCAGCCGGCACCTGGCCGGCACCGACGAGCAGCGGGCCGCGGACCTGCAGCAGGCCTGGTGCGACCCGGCCACCCGGGCCGTCGTCTGCGCCCGGGGCGGGTCGGGTGCCGCGCGGGTCGTCGACCTGCTCGACTGGGACGCGATGCGGGCGGCCGGTCCGCGGGTGCTGGTCGGCTTCAGCGACGTGACCGTCCTGCACCAGGCGGTCGCCAACCGGCTCGACCTGGTCACCCTGGCCGGTCCGATGGCCGCCACCGAGGCGTTCGCCGGGGTGGCGCCCGACGACGAGTCGGTGCAGCACCTGCGGTCCACGCTGTTCGACCCCGAGTCGGTCCGGGTGCTCGCGGGTGGTGGCCTGCAGCGCGAGGTCGGCGGCCGGGCCCGCGGCGTCCTCGTGGGCGGCACCCTCGCTCTGCTCGCCAACACCGTCGGCACGCCCGAGCACCGGCCGGCCCGCGGCGGCCTAGCCGTGCTCGAGGACGTCGCCGAGCCGGCGTACCGGATCGACTCGATGCTGACCCAGCTCCTGCGCACCGGGTGGTTCGACGGGGTCGCCGGAATCATCCTCGGCTCGTGGCGCGACTGCGGGCCGGCCGCTCACGAGACGCTGGTGGAGCGGCTGGCACCGCTGGGGGTGCCGCTTGTCTCCGGCCTGCCGTTCGGTCACGCGCTGCCGCAGCTGACCGTCCCCCTCGGCGCCGAGGCCGAGCTGGACGCCGACGCCGGCAGCCTCACCCTGGTGCAGCCGGCGCTGCGCTGACCAGCCGGTCGACGGACTTCAAGGCGTCCGGTAGTGCCTGGGCCGAGTGGTCGCGGAGCACGAACTCGTCCGCCCCCGCTGCTGCGTACCCCGTCAGCCGCGCCTGCACGGCACTCGTCGGTTCGTCGGGCTCGAGCACGTCGCCGGTCACCCGTGTGATCGCCGAAGGGTCCCGGCCGACCTCGGCGCAGCGTTGGTCCAGCACCGCGTTCTTCCGGGCCAGCTCGGCAGGTGTCGCCCAGGTGTGCCACGCGTCGGCGTGCAGTGCCGCCACCCGCATCGTGCGCTGCTCGCCGCCGCCTCCGACGAGCAACGGCAGTGGTCGCTGCACCGGCGGCGGGTCGCAGGTCGCGTCGGTCAGTTGGAACCACTCGCCGTCCAGGCTGGTGCAGGGCTCGCGGAGCAACGACCGGATCGCGGCGACGTACTCCGCGAACCGCGCCAGCCGCACCGGCGCGGGCAACAGCTCGATGCCGTACGCCGTGTGCTCGTTCGGCTGCCAGCCGGCTCCCAGTCCGAGGGTGAGGCGGCCGCCGCTGACGTGGTCGAGCGTCGCGGCCATCTTCGCGACGACCGCCGGGTGCCGGTAGGACGCGCCGAGCACGAGGGGCCCGAGCCGGATCCGGGTGGTCCGCGCCGCGATCGCGGTCAGCTGCGTCCAGCCCTCGAGCACCGGACCGGCAGCGGGGCGACCGCCCCCGACGTACGGCATGAAGTGGTCGCAGACCCAGACACCGTGCAGGCCGACGGTCTCGGCATGCTGCGCCAGGGCCAGCGTGTCGGCCCACGGCCGGGCCGGGTCGAGACAGACGCTGAGGCGCACCGGGTCAGCCGTCGCGGGCGGCGCGCTGCTCGGCCGGCCCGGTCTTGCCCGCGGTGGGGACCTGGGCCAGGTTGAGCGCGGAGTTGACCAGCGCCAGATGGCTGTAGGCCTGCGGCACGTTGCCGAGCTGCCGCCCGGCGTGCACGTCGTACTCCTCGGCGAGCAGCCCGACGTCGTTGCGCAGCGACAGCAGTCGCTCGAACTGCGCTCGGCCGGCCGCCACCTGGCCGTCGAGCACCAGCGCGTCGGCCAGCCAGAAGCTGCATGCTATGAACGCGCCCTCGTCTCCGGGCACGCCGTCCTCGGTGTCGTCGGTGTCGTAGCGCCGGACCATCCCGTCGACCGCGAGCTCGCCCTGCACGGCACGCAGCGTGCCCCGGACCCGCTCGTCCTCGGGCGGCAGGAAGCCCACCTGGGGGACGAGCAGCAGTGCCGCGTCGAGTGCCTTCGAGCCGTAGAACTGGGTGAAGGTCTGCCGGTCGGGGTCGTAGCCGTTGGCGCACACGTCGGCGTGGATCTCGTCGCGCAGCGCCCGGTAGCGGTCGACCGGCCCGGTGAGCTCCGTCTGCTCGACGGTGCGCACGGCGCGGTCGGCGGCGACCCAGGCGAGCACCTTGGAGTGGGTGAAGTGCTTGCGGCCGCCGCGGACCTCCCAGAGTCCCTCGTCCGGCTCCTTCCAGCCGCTCTCCAGCCAGGTCATCAGCCCGCGCTGGAGCCGCCAGGCGTCCTCCTCCTGGTCCAGCCCGTAGGAGCGGGACAGCCACAGGGTGTCCATCACCTCGCCGTAGACGTCGAGCTGGCGCTGATCGACCGCACCGTTGCCGACCCGCACCGGTGTGGACCCTTCGTAGCCCGACAGCCAGGGCAGCTCGCGCTCGATCGCGTGCCGCTCGCCGGCCACGCCGTAGAGGATCTGCAGCCGCTCCGGGCTGCCGGCGATCGCGCGCAGCAGCCACTCCCGCCAGGCCATCGCCTCCTCGGTGTAGCCCGTCTTGACCAGCGCCTGCAGGGTGAACGTGGCGTCCCGCAACCAGCAGTAGCGGTAGTCCCAGTTGCGCTGCCCGCCGATCTCCTCCGGCAGCGAGGTGGTGGCCGCCGCGATGATCCCGCCGGTCGGCGCATAGGTCAGCGCCTTGAGGGTGAGCAGCGAGCGCAGGACGGCGTCGCGGTACGGCCCGTCGTAGGTGCACGCGTCCGACCAGGTCTGCCAGAACCGCTCGGTCGCCACCAGTGCGGCCATCGGGTCGACCGGGTACGGCCGGTGCTGGTACGACGGGTTCCAGGTCAGCGTGAACGTCTCGCGCTGGCCGGCCCCGACGGTGAAGTCGCCGTACGACGCGAAGTCCCGGCCGACGTGCGCCACGTCGGAGGCGAGCCACACGGCGTCCGGACCGGCGATGGCGACCATCATGCCGTCGAGGCTCCGGACCCACGGGACCACGTCGCCGTAGCCGAACCGGAACCGCAGCTCGCTGCGCATGTCCACCCGGCCCTCGATGCCCTCGACGATCCGCACGACGTCGGGCGCCTCATCGCGCTCCGGCATGAAGTCGATGACGCGGACAGTGCCGCCGGGAGCGGCCCACTCGGTCTCGAGGATCATCGTGTCGCCGCGGTAACGACGGCTGGTGCAGATCGCCGCGCCGCCTCTCGGCGCCAGCCGCCAGTGGCCGTTCTCCTCGGTGCCCAGCAGCGCGGCGAAGACCGCCTCGGAGTCGAACCGGGGAAAGCACAGCCAGTCCAGCGATCCGTCGCGGCCGATCAGCCCGGCGGACAGCCGGTCCGAGATGAGCGCGTAGTCCTCGATGCGCGACGCCATGGCGTAGCCCCTACCCAGGTATCCGGACGGCGACGGCGGTCGTGGGGCCGGCCAGCGCTTGTCGCCGGTCTGCGGCCTCGCGGCGGGCGAGCACGACGTAGCCGGCCAGGGCACAGCAGGCGAACAGGAACCACTGGACCGCGTAGGCGAGGTGCGGGCCCTCGCTGGTCTCGGGTGGCGGCAGCAGCGCAGGGGCGTTGCGCGGAGCGGGTTGCTCGCGCACCAGGTCGCCGTACCCGGCGTACACGTCGTAGGGCAGCTCCTGTCCGATCGAGGCCAGGTCGATGCGGGTCACCTGGCCCCTCGGCGGCGTGCCGGTCGTGGACGCCGGCTCGCTGGGGCGCACCCGGGCGACCACGGTCACCTCGCCGGTCGGTGCCGCCGGTACCCGCGGCACGTCGGTGGCCGACTCGCCCGCGGACACCCAGCCGCGGTCGACCAGCAGCGCCGGTCCGTCGGCGGGCACCAGGGGGACCAGAACGTAGTAGCCGTTCGCGCCCTCGAACGGTCGGTTGCGCACCAGCAGCTGGTGGGCCCGGTCGTAGTGCCCGGTAACCCGGACCCGGGCGTACTGGTCGTCGGTGCCGGGGCCGCGAGCGGTGGACATCAGCGCGTCCGGCGGCACCGGGCGGGCCGTCGCGTTGCTCGTGATCACGTGGTTCTTGGCGTGCCGTGCCTCCAGCCGGTGCAGCTGCCAGCGGCCCAGCAGCACGCAGGCCGCCGCTACGGCGAGGGACAGCGCGAACAGCCCCAGCCAGCGGCGGGTGAGCAGGAACCGGTACACCGTCCCGACGGTAACCGCCGGGCGTCGGTACGGCGACGTAGGGTGGGCGGGTGCTGGTGGACACCTATGGACGCGTCGCGACAGACCTGCGGGTCTCGTTGACCGACAAGTGCAACCTGCGCTGCTCCTACTGCATGCCGCCGGAGGGCCTGGAGTGGCTGCCGGGGCCTGACCTGCTCACCGACGACGAGCTGGTGCGGCTGGTCTCGGTGGCCGTCGGCCTCGGGGTGACCGAGGTGCGGTTCACCGGCGGCGAGCCGCTGCTGCGCCGGGGTCTGGTGTCGATCGTCGAGCGGGTCGGCGCGCTGTCGCCGCGGCCGCGGATGCAGGTGACGACCAATGGCATCGGGCTGGCCAAGGTGGCCCCCGCGCTGGCCGCCGCCGGCCTGGACCGGGTGAACGTCTCGCTGGACACCCTGGACCGCGAGCGGTTCGTCACGCTGGCGCGTCGGGACCGGCTCGTCGACGTCCTGGCGGGTCTGGCGGGCGCGGCCGACGCCGGCCTCACCCCGGTGAAGGTGAACGCCGTCCTGATGCGCGGCGTGAACGACGACGAGGCCGCGCCGCTGCTGCGATGGGCGCTGGGCGAGGGCTACCACCTGCGGTTCATCGAGCAGATGCCGCTGGACGCCCAGCACGGGTGGGACCGCGCCACCATGGTCACCGCCGAGGAGATCCTGGCCAGCCTGCAGGCCGAGTTCGACCTGACCCCCGTGGGCGAGCAGGAGCGGGGCAGCGACCCGGCCGAGGAGTGGGTCGTCGACGGCGGCCCCGGCAAGGTCGGCGTCATCGCCTCGGTCACCCGGCCGTTCTGCGGCTCCTGCGACCGGGTCCGGCTCACCGCCGACGGACAGCTGCGCAACTGCCTGTTCGCGCGGGAGGAGTCCGACCTGCGCGGCGCGATGCGGGCCGGCGCCTCCGACGAGGAGCTCGGCGCCCGGATGCGGGCGTCGCTGCTCGCCAAGCTGCCGGGTCACGGCATCGACGACCCCGGCTTCCTGCAGCCGACCCGGCCGATGTCGGCCATCGGCGGCTGAACTCAGGCTCGGGTCAGGTCGGCTCGTCGGCGGGCCACTCGGCGTACGGCACGGTCTGACGAAGGAACCCCCGCGTCTCGAGGAAGCCGGTGAGGTGCTCGCGGTGGTCGTCGCACGCCGTCCAGGTCTTGCGCCGCTCCGGCGCGTGCAGCTTGGGGTTGTTCCAGGCCAGGACCCAGGTCGCTGGCGCCTTGCAGCCCTTGGCCGAGCAGACCGGCGAGGTGGTCTCGGTGCTCACAGGGGCCGCTGCACTAGCGGCACGGCGAGGGGCGATGCCGGGCAGCCACGGGGGGAGCCGCCCGGCATCGCGCTCGCTGCGTCCGCACCCCGGCCAGCCATCGACTGCCCCGGAGCGCGACGCTCAACTCTGAGTATTGCACGAATCGGTGTCACGTCAGCCCTGACCGCCGTCGATGGCATGCCGGTCCTGGGCGAGGTCCGCGTCGGGCATCTGCTCGATCCGTTCCCGGCCGCCGTTGGCGAACACCACGGACACGTAGGGGAGTGTCAGGGCCAGGAAGATCAGCACCCATCGGATCCATCCGTGGGTGAGCACGGCGAGCACGAAGCAGACGGTCCTGATGCCCATCGAGAACAGGTAGCGGCGGGTCCGGGAGTCGACGTCGTCCCGAACACCCCGGCGGGCACCCGTGATCTGGTAGACCGGTGCGCGCTCGACCTTGCGGCCTGGCCTGCCGGGTCGACGCATCACACCTTCACAGTAGGTCACCTGTCGAGCCCTGGGAGTAGCCCGCCATGAGCAATCGCACCTACCGAGTCACCGAGATCGTCGGCACCTCCGAGACCGGTGTCGACGACGCCATCCGCAACGGCATCGCCCGCGCGGCGCAGACCCTGCGGCACCTCGACTGGTTCGAGATCACCCAGGTCCGCGGCCAGGTCGTGGACGGCGCACCGCAGCACTTCCAGGTCGGCATGAAGGTCGGCTTCCGCCTCGAGGACACCTGACCGCTTGGCCGGCGTACGCCGGTCCACCCCCCTGGAGGGCGCCCCGGTGGACCCCGGCCGCTGAGCCCTGCGCGCGGTGGTCACCGGCCGTCGAGCACACGATGGCCGGCGTTTCGGGCCGGCCGGACGCGCTATCGGCCGTGATTGTGTGCTGGACGGCAGATATCCCGGCCAGCGGTCGGTGGCAGGTACCACAGTGGCCGGGGCAGGACGCCCGCCGGCGCGGGCTGTCGAGCGCGGACGCGGGACGAAGCGGGCCCACTGTGGTGCTTTCCGAGCGCGTGCGCTTCGTTGAGCACGCTGTCGTCGATGTGGTCCGTAACACCGCCGGGTGCGGGCCCGATGAGCCAGGTGAGCGGTCGAGCAGTTGGCCGCGCGAGCAGGGGCTCGCGCTGCCGATCGGGTGGGGGACGGCAGCGCGAGTCCCGGCGCCCGGCCATCGTGACCGGCACGCGTCCGGACAGTTCCGGCC